>NZ_CALLZT010000204.1:0-49535 GCF_937858515.1 uncultured Gordonia sp.
GCCCCGTTAAGCTGCTCAAAGCACGTGCGTGTCTGATTGCTCGCCGGAGGGGAAGCCGGCGGCCACGATTCGTGCACCGGAGGTATGAGCAACATGGCACCTGTAGAGAAGGCCGGAACAGTGAGCAGCACGACCTCGGGCTCGCAGTTCCTCACCGTCGCGGAAGTCGCATCCCTGATGCGGGTCTCGAAGATGACCGTCTACCGCCTGGTTCACAGTGGTGAGCTGCCCGCCGTTCGCGTCGGCCGCTCATTCCGTGTTCACGCCAAGGCGGTTCACGACTATCTGGAGACCTCGTACTTCGACGCCGGTTAGCCGGTCACCGATCGCCGATCCGGGTTGGTACCTCGATTTCGCCTGTTCGATTTCGCCTGGAGGTGCGCAGCCGGTAGGCTTGGGGATCGCGTGCTGTGATCCCCGGCGGCTCTCGGTCGGCCTGACCGGCGTTGGCGAGTTGGGTTCTGGCAACTGGGTTCGGTTCTGGCGAGCAATGGCCGGTAGCTCGGACCCCGAATTCGCCGAAAGCACAGAAGGTTAAGCGTCGAGCGTGAGGAAGTAGCCCCATGGGTTCAGTGATCAAGAAGCGCCGCAAGCGCATGTCGAAGAAGAAGCACCGCAAGCTGCTGCGCCGAACCCGCGTTCAGCGTCGTAAACTGGGTAAATAGGCTCATATTCGCCGTAAGGGACCCGCGCGAGAAGTGCGGGTCCCTTAGGTTATGCCCTACCCTCTAGTCATGACAGGGGAGATAACAACGTCGCCATCGGAGCCGCCGCGGTCCGTGCTGGTCACCGGTGCCTCGACGTTCCTCGGCGGATACCTCGTGGCCCGGCTCGCCGCCAACCCCGAGATCGAGACCGTGCTGGCCGTCGACTCACGGGTGCCGCGCAAGGATTTGTTGCGCAGGATGGGACGCGCCGAGTTCCTGCGCCTGGACATCCGCAGGCCGACCATCGCCAAGGCGATCGCCTCCTACAACGTCGACACCGTCGTGCATGCGGCCACCTCGATCATGGAGGCGGCACCGCATTCGACGGCGATCAAGGAGTTCAACCTGATCGGGTCGATGCAGGTGTGCGCGGCATGTCAGCGCAGCCCATCGGTCAAACGCGTGGTGCTGCGGTCCACGGCCATGGTCTACGGGGCGAGTTCGAAGGATCCGTCGCACTTCGACGAGGGCACCACGGCGGTCCGCGAGCCGAAGGTCGGTTACGGCCGCGACCTGCTCGACGTCGAGGGTTACGTCCGCGGCCTGGCCCGACGGCGTCAGGACATCGACATCACCATCGTCCGGCCGCAGGCCATCCTCGGTCCGCGGATCAATACCCGGATGGGGTCGTACCTGTCGTTGCCGGTCGTACCCACCGTCATCGGCATGGAACCGCGCCTGCAGTTCCTGCACGAGGAGGACGCACTCGCGGCGATGGAGCACGCGGTGCTGGCCAACAGGCCCGGCACCTACAACGTGGCGGGCGACGGCGTGGTCACCCTGACCCAGGCGATCCGGCGGCTCGGGCATATCCAGATGCCCGTGCCCAAAGGGCTGCTGGCGCCGATAACGGGCGTGTTCCAGGACTTGCGTTCGGCCAAGCTGCGCTCGAGTCAGACCGACTACCTCACGTACGGCAGGGTCCTGGACACCACCCGGATGCGGACGAAGTTCGGGTTCACGCCGCACTACACGACCGACCAGACGCTGGAGGATTTCATCCGCCGCGGCTCATCGAGTCCGGTCATCGGGGCCGACATCTGGCGCAGCGTCGAACACCGGGTTGTGTCGGCGGCACACAGGCTGGTCGAGGTGTGATTTTGGACGTATGACCCAGTCCGGTCATGCGCAACGCAGTTGCAACGTTTACAATACGATTCAAGCTCGGTTCGGGGGTGCGGTGAGCGGCCCTGACGCGCGAACAGACGACGTGAGGATGGTGAGTATGGTGCCGACTGGTGCTACCGACGCACGCACTGCGAAGGTCATTCAGCTCTATGCCACTCCCAACCCGGTCGGGGCCAATACGGTCGATGTGAGCCCCGGTACCGGCCGCAACCTCGCCGAACGCAGACATCCGAGTCAGCTGACCGGACATCCCAACACCGACAGGTTCGGAATGCCGCCTGCCAGCGTCACACCGATCACCGATGAGATCACGCTCGCCGACGGACTCGGCGCCGAGCACGGCAACGACGTCCGGTCGAGCCCGCTGTTCAGCTTCGGAGGCATCCGCGGGGCTATCGCCGACACCCTCACGTCCACCGCGGGCTTCATCCGTGAACGGATGACCGGCGACTACGACGTCGATGAGTTCGGTTTCGACCCGCACTTCACCGACACGGTGTTCTTCCCCGCCATCCGCCAGGTGTACGAGAAATGGTTCCGGGTCGAGGTCACGGGTATCGAGAACCTGCCCACGGAGGGTGCCGCACTCCTCGTCGCCAACCACGCCGGCGTTCTGCCCATTGATGCGCTGATGTGCTCGATCGCGGTCCGCGACAATCACCCGACCGGACGCTACCTGCGTGCGCTGGCCGCCGACCTGGTGTTCGAGATGCCTGGGATCAGCGAGATGGCCCGGCGGATCGGCGCGACGATGGCCTGCGCCAACGACGCCGACCTGCTGCTGCGCAACGGTGAGCTGACCGCGGTGTGGCCGGAGGGCTTCAAGGGCATCGGCAAGCCCTACAAGGATCGTTACCGCCTGCAGCGGTTCGGGCGTGGTGGCTTCGTCACCACCGCGATCAAGAACTCGGCACCCATCATCCCGATG
Source organism: uncultured Gordonia sp. (assembly GCF_937858515.1). Classification (NCBI taxonomy): domain Bacteria; kingdom Bacillati; phylum Actinomycetota; class Actinomycetes; order Mycobacteriales; family Gordoniaceae; genus Gordonia; species uncultured Gordonia sp. Next base: position 2,764 of record NZ_CALLZT010000204.1, read on the forward strand.
TCGATCGTCGGCTCGGAGGAGATCTACCCGATGATCGCCGACCTCAAGCCCGTCGCTCGCACGCTCGGCCTGCCGTACTTCCCGATCACGCCGCTGTTCCCGTTGCTCGGGCCCCTCGGCGCGATACCGCTGCCGTCCAAGTGGCACATCCACTTCGGCCGCCCCATCGACACCAGCGGCTACGATGAGTCCGCCGCCGACGACCCGATGGTGGTCTTCGACCTCACCGACCATGTTCGCGAAGAGATCCAGCAGACCCTGTTCCGGATGCTCAGCCGGCGCGGCAGCGTCTACTTCGGCTGACGGAGAGTTTTTCCCAACCTGACTGCCGGTGTGGTGGTGACCCAATGTTGTCACCACCACACCGGCAGTTCGTTAGTGTCCAGAGCAGATTCCGCAACCGAAGGAGTTGAGAGTGCGCGCAGTGGTGTGTCATGAGGGTGAACTGACGGTGCAGGATCTGCCGACGCCGGTCCCCGGTCGCGGCGAGGTGCTGCTGCGAGTCACCCGTGCGGGGATCTGTGGCTCAGATCTGCACGCCCGGGTTCATTGCGATGCCACGGCCGACCTGGTGGCGGACGTGGGCTACCGCGGCTTCATGCGCAAGACCGATTCGGTGGTGCTCGGGCACGAGTTCGCGGGCGAGGTGATCTCGTACGGTCCCGACTGCCAGAAGCGCTGGGTGCCGGGTACCCCCGTCGTCGCGCTGCCGATCGTGTCGCACGGCGGGCAGAGTCATCTGACGGGATTCTCCGAGTCGTCGCCCGGCGCGTACGCCGACTTCGTGGTCGTCAACGAGGACCTGACCTTCGAGGTGCCCGACGGTGTGACGGCCGAGCAGGCCGCGCTCACCGAGCCGATGGCGGTGGCCTACCACGCCGTTCGGCGCGGCGACGTCGGCAAACGTGATGTGGCCGTCGTGATCGGCTGTGGTCCCATCGGTCTCGCGGTGATCGCGGTCCTGAAGGCGACCGGCATCAAATATGTTGTGGCCAGCGATCTTTCGGAGAAGCGACGCATTCTCGCGAAGCGGGTGGGCGCCGATGTCGTCGTCGATCCCCGGGTGGAGTCGCCCTACGACAAGGCCGCCGAACGCCGCGGCTACGTCACCAAGGCGCCCGACATGCTCGCCCTGGCCTTCGACGCCATGCACCGTTTGCGCCGCCTCCCGGTGCTGCCGTGGAAGCCGGTGTTCCACGCCGCCGAACGGCTCGGCGCCGTACCGTCGGGCCCGGTCGTTTTCGAATGTGTCGGTTCCCCGGGCATGATCGAGAACATCGTCTCCGGTGCTCCGTTCCGGTCGCGGATCGTCGTCGTCGGTGTCTGCATGGAACCGGATACCTTCCGGCCGGTGATGGCCGTCAACAAAGAACTGGAACTCCGCTTCACGTTCTATTACGACCCGGCCGAATTCAGCACTGCGTTGCAGATGATCGCCGACGGCCGCCTCGACGTCACCCCACTCATCACCGCCACCATCGGATTCGACAGCGTGGCAAAGGCTTTCGATGCACTCGGCTCAGCCGAACACCACGCCAAGATCCTCATCGACCCCACCAGCAACGCAGCGCTGTGAACGCTAGTAGCAGGACGCGTAGCTGTAGTAGTCGCTGCTGTCATTGGACTTTGACACGACCTGGCCGTTCACGTAGATCTTGCACGATACCGGGCCGCCGTTCTCGTCGACGACGCTGACCGCGACGAACCCACCGTATTCGCCTGACTCGGTGAAGTCGTAGTAGGCGCACTTGCTGCCCGACAGATTCTTGGTGAACTGCTCGGAATTGCCATACACGTTCTGCATGTCGATCGTCACGTCGTCGTTGCCGCACATCACGTAGCGGACCCGGTCGTACTGATCGGTGGACACTGCGCCGGCGGTGGGCGTGCTGACGGCTCCGGCGATACCGGCGACGGCGATGGCGGCGACGGCCGCACGGGTGAAGAACTTCTTCATGGTGACTCCTTCGTATGAATGCGAGCCGAACACTATCGGCGGGCTACGACAATCGGCATGGACATGGCTCTGAACTGCGTATATGCCCGCAATAGCCGGATTGTCGCAACCTGCCGCTACTGTTCTGCGCAGTCAATCCCGCACGGGTGATTGCTGATTTCAGGAGTTCTGCGAGATGTATGTCAGATTGGTGTCGGCCGTTGTGTCGGCAAGTGCAGTGGTGTTTTCGCTCGGCGCATGTTCCGCCGGTGACGAGGCGGCCACACCCACGACGGTGACCGCCACCGAAAAGGTGACCCGGGTGACCGAGACCGAGACGGTGACCGCGACTGAGTCGCCTACGGAAGCGCCGACGGAGTCACCCGAGGAGACGCAGGTGACACGGGAAAAGAAGTCCGTCAGTTCCGGGGGAAGCGGGTCGGCGGCCAGGATGCCCAATGTCGTGTGTATGAATCTGCAAGCGGCGCAGGACAAGATCCAGGAAGCCGGAGTGTTCTACTCGCGCAGTAAAGATGCGAGCGGCCAGGGGCGTATGCAGGTCCTCGACAGGAATTGGATCGTCGTCGCACAAACACCGGATCCCGGTACTCCGATCTCGGAGGGCGACGCGGTGCTGTCGGTGGTGAAGAACGACGAACCGAATTCTTGTTAGTCGTGTGAGGCTTTTCCCGCTCATCGCTTACCCTTGCGCTCACGTTGGCCGGCGAGCTTTGCGAAAGCGGTGAGCGGGAGGCGGCTCAGCGGTTGCGGAGGATGCGGGCGGCGACGGCTGCTCCGCCACCGGCTGCGCCGACGGCCAAAGCTGTTGTGGCGCCGTATTTCGCGGCCTTGCGGGCGGTGCGGAAGTCGTACATCTCCCAGCCGCGGATCTTGGCGACGTCGCGCAGATCCGAGTCCGGGTTGATGGCGACGGCCTTACCGACGAGCGAGAGCATCGGGACGTCGTTGTGTGAGTCGGAATAGGCCATGCACCGCTTGAGGTTCAGGCCCTCGCGAATGGCCAAGGAGCGCACCGCATGTGCCTTGCCGGGGCCGTGCAGGATGTCGCCGACGAGGCGGCCGGTGAACACGCCGTCGACACTCTCGGCGACCGTGCCGAGCGCCCCGGTCAGGCCGAGGCGGCCGGCGATGACCTGCGCGAGTTCCTGCGGAGTGGCGGTGACCAGCCATACCTGCTGGCCGGCGTCGAGGTGGCTTTGTGCCAAAGCCCTTGTGCCGGCCCAGATCTTGTCGGCGATGTACTCGTCGTAGATCTCCTCGCCCAGATCGATCAACTCGGAGGTCCGGCGGCCGGAGATGAACGAGAGCGCCTTCTCGCGGCCCTCTGCGACGTCGTCGGCGTTCTCCTTGCCGGTGATCTGGAACTTGGCCTGCGCCCACACCACATCGAGGATGTCGCTGTACCGAAAGTAGTTGTGCGCCACCAGGCCACGAGTGAAGTGCACGATCGAGGCGCCGTGCACGAGTGTGTTGTCGACGTCGAAGAATGCGGCCGCGGTGAGATCACGGGGGACCGGTGGCGCTTTCGGAACGTCGGCGTCGGTGGTGCGTTCGCCCTCACGGGCCCGCAGCGAGTCGACCGCCGCCTCGGCGCTGGCCTCACCGGCCAGACGCTGACGCAGCTCGGCGGCGGTCTGCCGGAAGCGGCCCGACGCCGCGATCGCACGTTCGGAGATCCACGTGGTGACCCGGCTCGCCTCATCGATCTCGTCGTCGTCCGGGTCGTCAGAGTCGTCCGGATCGTCTGCGGCACCGTCAGGATCGACGACGGCGGCCTGAGCCTCCCAGTCCTCGTCCGCAGCCTCTGCCGACACGTCGGCGTCGTGCACGATCTCGGCCGACACGTCGACGTCATCGGTCACGGCCTCGGGGCCCGTCTGCCCCGCGTCCTGCGTCTCGCCCACCGGACCACCTCCCGCACAGCTTGCATCTACCGAACCACCCTACTTGCCGGGGGCCCGGCGCAACGCGTGTCCGGCGTCGGGCGACACTGGAGCGACCCGCATCCCGGACGTCCACCTGCGGCGTCGGTGCCGGGGAACCGGATCGACCAGGGAGGTAACGAGATGGGTGTCACAGCACCGAGGATCGAATTGCTCGTCCGGGCCGGCTGCGCGGCCTGCGGACGGGCCCGCGACGATCTGGCCAGGATCTGCGGACCTCTGGACGTTCCCGTCATCGAGGTCGACGTCGACGCTGCGGCTGCCGCGGGCCGCGGCGACCTGCGCGCCGAATACGGTGACCGGCTCCCCGTCGTCCTGCTCGACGGTGAGGAGCACAGCTACTGGGAGATCGACGAGCCACGCCTGCGCGACGATCTGCGTTCGGCTACCGGTACGTAAAGAGGCCGGGGCGTGAGCTGGAACACGTCGGCACTACCCTGAGAAGCGCAGCTGATCAGGACCGGATACGAAGGGTGGGCGGGTGATGGGGCAGTCGACGACGATTCCCCGTCCGGCCGTGACCCGCCTGGCGACGTACCTGTACGTGTTGCGGTCGTTCAGCGCTCGCGGCACCGTCGTGGCCTCCAGCGTCGAACTCGCCACCGCCGCCGGGGTGAACCCGTCGATCCTGCGCAAGGACCTGTCCTATGTGGGTGCCGTGGGGGTGCGCGGTGTGGGCTACGATGTATCCCGGCTGACCGCACGCATCAAGCTGGCCCTGCATACCGACCGCACCAACACCGTCGCGCTCGCGGGCGCGGGCAGGCTCGGGCACGCCCTTATCTCGCACGCCGGATTCGGGCGGGGATTCACGGTGGCTGCCCTGTTCGACACGGACCCGGCGGTCATCGGCACCAGATTCGGCGACGACCTGGTGGTCGTCCCGCTCAGCGAGGTCGCGCTCACCTGCGACGGTCTGGAGACCGGTATCGATTTCGGGGTGATCGCCACCAACGACGAGGATGCGCAGGACGCCTGTGATGCGTTCACCTCCAGCGGGATCCGGCAGTTGCTCAACGTGACACCTGTGCACCTGTCCGTCGACTCCGACGTCGTGGTCAGACAGGTTGATTTAGCCTTGGAGTTGCAGGTACTCGGCTTCCAGGCCTTATGCGGTGCGCACCGCCGCCGCACGGAACCGTATTGTGCCTACTACAGAGAGTAATCAGGCTATCGGCGAAGAAGCGGTGACCGCGTGAGTGTTCTGTTGTTCGGAGTATCGCACCGAAGTGCTCCGGTCGAGGTGCTCGAGCGCATCTCCGTGTCCGAATACGACCGGCCCAAACTCGTCCACAAGCTCCTCGCACACCGGTCCATCTCCGAGGCGATGCTCGTCTCCACCTGCAACCGCATCGAAATCTACGCTGTCGTCGACGCCTTCCACCCGGCCCTCGAAGCCGTCGGCGAGGTACTGGGCGAGCACTCGGGCATGGGTGTCAACGAGCTCACCAAACACGCCTACGTGCGCTACTCCGAGGCCGCCGTCGAGCATCTGTTCACCGTCGCCGCCGGGCTCGACTCGATGGTCGTCGGCGAGCAGCAGATCCTCGGGCAGATCCGCAACGCCTACCTGAGCGCCGACGCCGAGAAGGCCGCCGGCCGCACCCTGCACGAGCTGGCCCAGCAGGCGCTGCGCGTCGGTAAGCGCGTCCATACCGAAACCGGCATCGACCGGGCCGGCGCCTCGGTGGTGTCGGTGGCGCTGCACCGCGCCAAGACCCTCATCGCCGGTGATCCCGATGCGGCGCGGCTGCGCTCGGCCGTTGTGATCGGTGCCGGCGCGATGGGTGGGCTGGCCACCGCACACCTGGCGCGTGAGGGCGTCGGGCACATGGTGGTGGTCAACCGGACGCTGGCCAATGCCGAACATCTGGCCGGGAACGTCGCTGCGAACCACGGCATCTCGGTGCGCGGAGCGGGCCTGGACGACCTGGCCTCGGTCATGGCCGACACCGATATCGTCGTCGTGGCCACCGGCAGCGTCGGGGCGGTGGTCGGTGTGGGTGAGGTGCACCAGGCGCTCGCCGCCCGGACCTCGACCACCCCGCTCGTCATCTGTGACCTGGGACTTCCCCGCAACGTCGACCCAGCCGCGGCCCGGCTGCCGGGCGTGCACATTGTCGACATCGCCGGACTGCGCGACGACGAGGCGACGCGGGCGGCCGAGAACGACGCGCTGGCCGCGCGGTCCATCGTCGCCGCCGAACTGACCGACTACCTGACGCTGCAGCGGCAGGCCGAGGTCACTCCCACCGTCGCCGCGCTGCGTCAGCGTGCCGCCGAGGTGGTGGAGGCCGAGATTCTGCGGCTGGAAACCCGGCTGCCCGGCCTCGACGACCCGCAGCGCGACGAGGTCGCCAAGACGGTGCGGCGTGTCGTCGACAAGTTGCTGCACGCACCGACCGTCCGGGTCAAGCAGCTCGCCGCCACCCCGAACGGCGACCACTACGCCGAGGCGTTGCGGGAGTTGTTCGAACTCAAGCCGGGTGCGACCGGACCGGTGTCGGCGCCGGAGACCGGGCTCGACGACCGGCGCCGGTCCCAGCACTGACCGCTGCGGCACGGACATCATCTACGGCACTGATCAGGGGCAATGCAGTGATTCGGATCGGGACTCGTGGCTCTCAGCTGGCCACCACCCAGGCACAGACGATCGCCGATGAGCTCACCGCCGCCGGGCATCCGGCGGAACTGGTGATCATCAAGACCGCCGGCGACCTGTCGGCGGCACCGGTCGCCGAGATCGGTGTCGGGGTGTTCACCACCGCCATCCGGTCGGCGCTGCGCAACCGGGAGGTGGACGTGGCCGTGCACTCGTACAAGGACCTGCCGACCGCATCCGATCCGGACCTGTTCATCGCCGCGATCCCGCCGCGTGCGGATCCGCGGGACGCGCTGGTCAGCAGGGACAACCTGGTGTTCGGGGAGCTGCCTGCGGGGTCGGTGATCGGCACCTCATCCCCACGCAGGGCAGCACAGCTTAGAGCATTGGGTCTCGGTTTGGAAATTCGCCCCCTAAGAGGCAACCTAGATTCTCGGTTGGGCAAAGTCACAGGCGGTGAACTCGACGCGGTCGTGGTCGCCAGGGCCGGACTCGTACGGATCGGACGCACCGAAGTGGTGTCCGAGGCGTTCGATCCGGTGGTCATGCTTCCCGCCCCCGCACAGGGGGCGCTGGCCGTCGAATGTCGCGGTGACGATGCGCAGCTGGTGAGAATACTCGCCGAGTTGGATGACCCATCCACACGGTCGGCCGTGGAGGCCGAGCGGGCGTTGCTAGCGGCTTTGGAGGCCGGGTGCACCGCTCCGGTCGGAGCCATTGCCGAGGTGGTGGAGTCGATCGACGAGGACGGGCGCATCTTCGCCGAACTCTCGCTGCGTGCGGGGGTGGCGGCCGAGGACGGATCGGATGTGATCCGCGCTTCGGTGGTGGGTCCGGTCGATCAGGCCGTCCGGCTGGGCAAGGATCTCGCCGCCGAACTGTTGGAGCTGGGAGCCGCGGAGCTCATCGGCACCGGTTCGCGGGACTGACCCACGTCGTGACGTAGACACGGCGGGTTCGCCCGACGTGCCGGCGCCGGCGGACACCGTCGACTCTCATGCTGGTGACAGCGCAAGTTACCGCAGCCCTGAACGGACAGGGCAGGAGAGTGCGAACGCATGAGCCGTGCAGCGAACAACGTCACACCGGGGAACAGGGCAGGACTGGGGCGACCGGGCCGGATACTTTTCGTGGGTTCGGGTCCCGGTGACCCCGACCTGCTGACAGTGCGGGCGCGCAACGTCGTCGTGCATGCGACGACCGCCTACATCGACCCCGATGTGCCGGCCGGGGTGGTCGAGCTGATCGGTTCGGCTTACCGCGACGACGTGCCGCAGCAGACTCGCAGCCGCGCGGGCCGTAAGTCGGCCGCCGCGAAGGCCGCCGAGGAAGCCGCCAAGGCCGAAGGCACGCAGATCCCCGCACCCGTCGAGGAAGTCCCGGCCGAACCTGCCGAGGAGGAGTCGGTGGTGCGTCCGGCGCTCGGCGACCCCACCGAGGTCGCCCGCACGCTCGTCGCCGCCGCCAAGGCGGGCGAGGACGTCGTGCGCGTTGTCGCCGGTGATCCGCTGACCACCGACTCGGTGCTCGCCGAGGTCAACGCCGTCGCCCGTACCTCGATTCAGTTCGAGGTACTGCCCGGACTGCCCGCCGCCTCCGTCGTGCCCAGTTACGCGGGCATGCCGCTCGGGTCCACCCACACAGCCGCCGACGTGCGCGGCGAGGTCGACTGGCCGGCGCTGGCAGCCGCCCCCGGACCGCTGGTGCTGCACGCGACGTCGGGACATCTGGCCGAGGCCGCCAGCGCGCTCACCGAACACGGCATGGCCGCCCAGACCCCCGTCGCTATCACCATCAACGGCACCACCTGTGCCCAGCGCACCATCGAGGGCACCCTCGCCACCATCAACGAACTGGGCGGCGCGCTGGCCGGGCCGCTGGTGCTGACCGTCGGCAAGGCCGTGAGCCAGCGTTCCAAGCTGTCGTGGTGGGAGTCGCGGTCGCTGTACGGCTGGACCGTGCTGGTGCCGCGTACCAAGGATCAGGCCGCCGACATGAGCGACCGGCTCGTCTCGCACGGCGCCGTCCCCAAGGAGGTGCCGACGATCGCCGTCGAACCGCCGCGTAGCCCCGCCCAGATGGAACGCGCCGTCAAAGGCCTCGTCGACGGCCGCTACCAGTGGGTCGTGTTCACCTCCACCAACGCGGTGCGTGCCGTGTGGGAGAAGTTCGCCGAGTTCGGTCTCGACGCTCGCGCCTTCTCCGGCGTCAAGATCGCCTGCGTGGGCGAGGCCACCGCCGACAAGGTCCGTGCCTTCGGCATCAACCCCGAACTCGTGCCGGAGGGGGAGCAGAGCTCGCTCGGGCTGCTCGACGTGTTCCCGCCCTACGACGACGTCTTCGACCCGGTCAACCGGGTACTGCTGCCGCGCGCCGACATCGCCACCGAAACCCTGTCCGAGGGACTGCGCGATCGTGGCTGGGAGATCGACGACGTCACCGCGTACCGCACGGTGCGGGCCGCTCCGCCGCCGGCCGAGACCCGCGAGATGATCAAGACCGGCGGTTTCGACGCGGTGTGCTTCACCTCGTCGTCGACGGTGCGCAATCTCGTCGGCATCGCGGGCAAGCCGCACGCGCGGACCATCGTCGCGTGCATCGGGCCCAAGACCGCCGAGACGGCCACCGAGTTCGGTCTGCGTGTCGACGTGCAGCCGGAGACGGCGTCGATACCGGATCTGGTGGACGCACTCGCCGAACACGCCGCCCGGTTGCGGGCCGAGGGTGCGTTGCCGCCGCCGCGCAAGAAGCCGCGGCGGTCGCGGAGCTGAGGGGCTGGGTTCGGTGTCACCTGTGATTCGTCCGCGTCGGTTGCGCACTTCTCCGGCGATGCGCCGACTGGTCGCCGAGACCACCTTGGCGCCGCGGCAGCTGGTGTTGCCGATGTTCGTGGCCGACGGCATCGACGCACCGCGGCCGATCTCATCGATGCCGGGCGTGGTGCAGCACACCACCGATTCGCTCAGGAAGGCCGCCGAGGAGGCTGTGACCGCGGGCGTCGGCGGGTTGATGCTGTTCGGGGTGCCCGATGCGGTGTCCAAGGATGCTGCCGGCTCCGGCGCCGATGACCCGGACGGTGTGCTCAACCGGGCATTGCGGCAGCTCGCCGCCGACCTGGGCGACAGCACGGTCCTGATGGCCGACACCTGCCTCGACGAGTTCACCGACCACGGCCACTGCGGCGTCCTCGACGACGCGGGCCGTGTCGACAACGACGCCACGCTCGACCGGTACGTGGCGATGTCGCTGGCGCAGGCCAGTGCCGGGGCACACCTGTTGGGCCCGAGCGGCATGATGGACGGCCAGGTGGCCGCCATCCGTGCCGCCCTGGACGCCGAGGGGTTCACCGACACCGGCATCCTCGCCTACGCCGCCAAATACGCCTCCGCGTTCTACGGACCGTTCCGCGAGGCCGTCGGGTCCTCATTGCAGGGCGACCGCCGCACCTACCAGCAGGATCCGGCGAACCGTCTCGAAGCCTTGCGTGAGGTGCGCCTCGACCTCGACGAGGGCGCCGACATCGTGATGGTGAAACCGGCCATGAGCTACCTCGATCTGGTCCGCGACGTCGCCGAGATGTCGGATGTGCCCGTGGCCGCCTACCAGATCAGCGGCGAGTACTCGATGATCACGGCCGCCGCCGAGCGCGGCTGGATCGACCGCGATGCCGCGATCCTGGAATCGCTGACCTCGATCCGCCGGGCCGGAGCGTCGATCATCCTCAGTTACTGGGCGGCCGAAGTCGCCACGTGGCTGGGCTGATCGCGGCGTAAGTTCTCGTTGAGCCCGGTGTCCTAGGCTAGGTGACATGTCCGTTCCGTTCCCCACGGCGCAACAGCCCGAGCGCCCCGGTGATCTCCCCGCGGGCCGCCCCAAGCTCGTCGAGTCGGTGTCGATCGCCGTCGAACTGTGGGTCGTCGTCATCGTCGGGCAGATCATCGCCTTCGTCGGCCAGTACCCGATGATTCGTGACTACTTCGCCGACGCGGTGGCCGATCTGCCGAAAGACACCCCGCAGGATCAGATCGACCTGCTGTCCGCATCATCGACGATCATCGGGGTGATGGTGGTGGTCGGCGTGGGGATCACCGCGGTCTGTATCGGCGTGGTGCTGTTGACCCGCAGCGGCTACAACGCCGCCCGTATCGCGCTCGGCGGTATCAGCATGTACGTCGCGGTCAGCATGGTGCTGGCGTTCTTCGGCGACATGGCGTCGGGCTGGGTGATGATCCCGACCGTGATCAGCGGTGTCGCCGCCCTCGGAGCGGCGGTGATGATGATGCGCGGTGAGACCTACACGTACTGCCGGGGGGAGGCCCCCTTACCCCCCGACAGGAAAAACCCCGACCACCCCCACCAAACGCCGATCCAGCCCCCGGGCGGCGGCCATCCGCCGTACCCGGGCCCGTCGTATGGTGAACAGCAGCCCAATCAGACCGAAGGACGCAACACCGGTGATCAAACCTGACCCCGCGACCCGACCGAAGTACGTCACTTGGGCATACCGTTGTTGGCTCGGAGGCGGTATCGGCCTGATCGCTCTCGGTGTCCTGGGGGCGATCGCCGGCTTCCTCGTCGACGGTTCGACGCTGGCACCGGTCGGCGTCGGGGTGCTGCTGATCGCGGTGGGTGTGGCGTACGTGCTGATGGGGAGCCGGGCGTTCGTCGGCGATGCGCGGTGGCGGTCGTCGCTGGCCGCGCTCACCCTCGTTGTCGTGGCGATGCTCATGTTCTTCAGCATCGGAGTGGGAGTGGGCTTCGCCTTCCCGCTGCTCGCAGCGATCGCGGGCCTGTTCGGTTCGCTGCTGGCCTACCGGCCCGAATCGGAGGCCTGGTACACGGGCGAGCCCAAGGACAAGCAGCGTCCGGCCAAGGGGCACAAATGAGCGACAGCCCGGCGGCCGACGAGCCCCTGAACGAGGAGAAGCCGGCCGCACCCGTCGATGAGGGTGAAGTGCTGTTCGCCGAACAGGGCGGCAGCTGGTGGGTCGTGGCGATCGGTCCGGTCATGGTCGGCGCCGTCCTCGCGATGGAGATCTCCGGGCCCGGCCAGGTGCACTGGCCGGTGATGTCGATGTTCGGGCTGATCCTGGTGTCGTTCTCGCTGGTCCAGGTGTATGCCGCCCGCCGTCACGTCAGCGTGTGCCTCACCGAGACCACACTGCGGCAGGGCACGCGCACGCTGCCGCTGAGCGAGATCAAGAAGATCTTCCCGCCCAATGAGAGCCCCGAGTCCAAGAAGTGGGAGAGCGCCAAGGCGCTCGGCGAATTACACGGCGTACCCCGCCGCCGCAAAGGTATCGGCGTCAAACTGGCCGACGGCACCCTCGCCCAGGCGTGGGCCCGCGACGTCGAGACCCTGCGCCGCGAACTCACCGAAGCCGTCCACGCCGTCCAGCTCGGCATTCCCCCGCGCGGCCGCAAAGACAACTGACGAACAAAAACCGCCCTCCACAGCGTGCCCGCCGCGTATTTCCGGCAACCGGCCCGTGGAGGGCGGTTTTTTTCGGCTATCCGTGGTCGAGCATGGGGGCGGTGAGGAGTTGTTCGGGGATGCCGAAGGCATCGACCAGAGCGCGCGCGTGGGGGCGTAGGTCGGTGCACAGGTCGTTGACGCCGCGGCGGACGGCTTTGGCGCGTTCGACGGAGACGTGGCGGTGCATCAGGAACCAGGCCAGGTCCGCTTCCAGTACCGAGTAGACGAACAGGTCGCACACCTTCCACAGCAGCTCGCGGACCGGCCCATCCTCGCATTCGGCGATGGTGGCGATCATCGACTCGAGCACGAGCCGTTCGGTGTGTGCGTGGCCCACCTTGAGCAGGTGATCCTGGGCGCTGTTGAACACGTCGAACGCGTCGTCGTCGGACTTGGATTTCTGTAGGCGTTGCGCGCACGTGCGCAGGAGGTGGTCCTCGCGTTTGCGCAGCAACCGGATCTGGGTGCCGCGATTGGTGAGCGACGAGTCGTCGGTGTCCTCGTCGGAGTCGTCGAGGATGGTCTGGATCACCTGACGGACCGCGGTCTTCTCGGCGACGACGTCGCGGGCCATCGTCGCGACGAACCGCACCCAGCCGCGAGCTGACAGCCCGCGGATGTCGTCGGCGTACGCGCCGAGCAGTTCCTTGCCGACGAGCTGGTACAGGACGGTGTTGTCGCCCTCGAAGGTGGTGAACACGTCGATGTCGCCGCGGATGATCGAGAGCTGGTTCTCGGCGAGGTAGCCGGCGCCGCCGCACGCCTCGCGCGCGGTGTTCACCGCGTTCGACGCATGCCAGGTGGAGTACGCCTTGAATCCGGCGACGTCGGCTTCGAGTCTGCGCGCCCCGTCGGGGTCGGCCGCGGCCAGGCGTGCGGTGATGTCGTTCTGCGCCATCGCGATGGCGTACGATTTCGCGATGAGCGGCAACAGTTTTCGCTGATGGCCCAGGTAGTCGAGGATGGTCACTTCACCCTGCTCGTCGGGTGCCTCGAACTGCCTGCGCAGCAGTCCGTATCGCGTCGCGAGGGTAAGTGCCTTGCGGCCGGCCGCCCCGGCGGTGGCGGCCACGCACACCCGGCCCCGGATGAGCGTGCCGAGCATCGTGAAGAAACGTTTGTTGGTGGACTCGATGGGCGAGGAGTAGGTGCCGTCCTCGGCGACGTCGCCGTACCGGTTGAGCAGATTCTCCGCCGGGATGCGCACCTGATCGAACATGATGCGGCCGTTGTCGACACCGGCCAGGCCGCCCTTGTAGCCGCAGTCCGATGTGGTGACTCCGGGCAGGTCGTTGCCGTCGTCGTCGCGGATCGGTACGACGAAGCAGTGCACGCCGCGCCCTTCGGGTTCCTCACCGGGTCCACCGGTGATGAGCTGCGCGAAAACCGCTGCGACCCTGGCATGTTCGGCCGCCCCGCCGATGTAGTCCTTACGTGCCGACGCGGTCGGGGAGTGGACCACGAATTCCTGCGTGGCCGCGTCGTAGGTGGCGGTGGTCTCCACCGCCGCCACATTGGAACCGTGTCCGGTCTCCGTCATCGCGAAACAGCCGAGAACGTCGAGATTGATGATGCCGGGCACATACTTCTCGTGATGCCTTGCGGTGCCCAGATTTTCGACGGCACCACCGAAAAGCCCCCACTGCACACCGGATTTCACCATCAGTGACAGATCGGCATAACCGAGCGTCTCGATGCCGGTGACCGCGGCCCCCACATCGCCGGTGCCACCATGATCGGCTGCGAAACCCGGTGCGGCGAAACCATTCCCGGCTAGTGACCGCATGGTGTCGAGTATCTGGGCGCGGGCCTGATCGAGCGTGCGCGACGGGTCGGGCAGCAGCTCGGCGCGATCGATGTTCTCCCTGACCATCTCCCGGGTCTCGTGCCACGGCCCGTCGAGGATTTCGCGCAGGATTCCGGCAGCGGCGGTGTCGCCGGAAGCGGTTGTGTCGGGTGTTACCGGTGCGGACATGGCCTCCACCGTAGGCGAGCCGGACACGGATCGGTGTGATTCGGGGCACCCGGTGGGGGCTGAGGTTGCGATCAATGCCGGTTTCCGGGACTGGCGGCACACTCGGCACCTGTTTCAAGTCAGGAGTCCTGCCTCTATACGTGATCCGGTTGCAGGTGTACGATCGAGGCGTTCAATTCCGGCAATTCCGGCTGCCCCAGGATGTCTATCGTGAACACCCGACGTCTGGCCGCGACGGCGGTTGCCGCAGTCGCCTCGGTGGCGGCCGTCGCCGGGGTCGTCGCCCCCGCGTCGGCCACGGTCTACCGCAACACGATCGGTGTGGCGTCCTGCGTCAACCAGCCGACCGCGCCACAGGTCTGTGTGACCACCCCGACCGTGGTCGTCTTCACCACGACAGGGTTATTGCGCCTGCGGTTCACCGCGAATGCCGATCACTGCTCGGACATGATCGCGACGCCGGTGGTCGACGGGCGACGATTGCGAGGAGTGCGACTCGGTCCGGGTGAAACCACGCCCTGGTACTTCGCGCGGAAGCTGACGGATGGAAAGGTGACCCCTGGAAAGGTCAGCATCGGTGTGCAGGCCACGGGTGTACCGGGCGGGTGCAACCGCGGCTGGTTGCAGTCATGGAGTGGCACGCTGAACGTCAGGACCGGGACAGACGCACCCATACGTTTTGACTGACGCGGCGGTTCACTGGCGGGGGCGCCCGCTGTGTCGCCTGTCGCATGTAGCGCCATGTAAGCAGTGACTGTCAGCCGTTGAGTGTCGAGGTGTGGACACGATCAGGCCCGCTATGGCGAGGCTGCGGTTGGAGGGTCGGTGCTAGTGACGGTGGATACTGATGCGCATGTCTTCGAGCGAACCTGTGGACCTGCGGCTGCGGGTGGTGGCCGAGTCGATCCGGTTGTTCGCCGCGCAGGGGTACGAGTCGACGACTGTTGATCAGATCGCGGAGGCGGCGGGGGTGTCGCGGCGGACGCTGTTCCGGCAGTTCCGGTCGAAAGAGGATGTGATCTTCGCCGATCACGAGGCTTTGCTGGACTCGGTGGCCGCGCAGCTCGCCGACAGTGTCGGGGATCCCTATGAATCAGTTTGTGCGGCAGCAGAATCGGTATTCGCGCATTTCCGGCCATCGAGTTCGGGATCATCCGCGTCGGCGACGTCGTCGTTGCGCAGCGCCTTGAACACCCTCTGAATGGTGGAGATCGCGACCGATGTGGCGTCGGGCATCGGTCCGCGTCGGATTCGGTTGACGTTGTACAACTCGGTGAACTTACGCCCATCGTCCGGTGTCTGGTACAGCTCGAACTCGGCCATCGTCTGCTTCGCCAGGTTGTTACGGTCGACGAGAAACAGAATCCTGCCGAATCCGCCGTGTTTGAGGAGCCGATACGACAGCATCACCGCCGTGTAAGTCTTGCCCGCACCGGTGGCCATCTGGATCAGGCTCCGGTCGAACTGTTGCTCGCGCAGACTGGCCTCGACGCCCTTCACAGCTCTGATCTGTGCAGGGCGTAGGGGTTTCTCGTCCAGTGGTGGCAGGTGACGTATCTTGCCGCGCCATGTCGGATGGTCCTCACCACGAACTTCGAGAATCGCCGACAGCGTCGCCGGTTTCGGGAAATTGAACAGCCGGCGCGCTCGTGGCTCAGGGTCGTAACCGTTCGTGAAATGTGTTTCGGTACCCGATGCCTCGAATACGAACGGCAACCTGCCGTCGGTGGTGAGCGCGGCAAGCCGCACATCGGCCGGTAACCCATCGGCATAGGTGCTTGACTGCCATTCGACACCGGACAGCGGCGTACCTTCGGGCTTTGCTTCGATGACGCCCACCACAGCCTGATCGACGTACAGCAGGTAGTCGGCGCGGCCGTGACCCGGTTTGAGCGTCACCTCCCGAACCGCGACACCCTGGGCAGCGAACAGGTTCATCGACTTCTTGCCCTGCACCGACCAACCCGCGTCGCCGAGTTGGCGGTCGATGAGGACGCGTGCACGCGCCTCAGCGGCAAGGCGTGCCGCGTTGTCATCTGAAGTCATGATGACGATGACACTAGCGGTAGGAGCTGACAGTGCGACGGTAGATACGGCGCGTATACAGTCACCGGAACGAACTCGCGAACCTGGGGGACACGTCTCGCCGCCGAGCCGGTCTGGCAGGCCGCCGCACGAGGGCTGTTGATGTCGGTGGCGGGGACGGTACCAGAGGCGGGCAGGTTGGTTGAACCTACCGAGGCTGTTCCGCGAGGTAGACACCGAGTGCAGCTCGGACGACTTCGCTGGTGGTCAGGTGATGTTCGGTCGCGTAGCGGGCGAGGGCCTCTCCCATGCCGGACGGAACGCGGACCGTGTAACTCACTGATGCTTCACGGGGAACGCCGTCCCGTGGACGGCCCCGGCGCATGGCGTAGTCGCTCGATACTTCCGCGGTGCCAGGTGCGGGCCGGAGCTCTCCGTGCTCGGCTTCCTCTGCCAGCAGTGCGTAGTCGTCCATGCTGCGGTGTGGACGGTCACTCATGTTCGTTCTCCTTTCGTGCGGGTTCGGACGGTGCGGTCTCGTGGGTGAATTGCGGTCCGACAAATGCTCGTTGCGGTATGTTCTGGTGCTCATTGAACGCGCCACCCGACGCGAGATATGCCTCGGATGCCACGGCCGGACGCATGAGCATGGCGTGGAAGACGTGTTGCACTGTGCCTCCTTCGAACTCTTCGGCCACTACTTCGATCCACGGCTCGTTCTCTGCTCGTCCGATCGAGCGAACGAGATCGGCGTCAGGGCGCGTCGGACTATCGACGCGGTACCGCACCGACGGCGCCTCCACGACCATGCGGATCTCCTCTGGAGTGATGGAGTGCTGTAACGAGTAGGGATTCAATTCGATCCTCACCGGAGTAATTGTAAGGCAATTACTCCGGTGAGGTGTTCACTCGTGGGGGTTGTTGTTGGACGGTGGATACTGGTGCGCATGTCTTCGACCGAACCTGTGGACCTGCGGATGCGTGTGGTGGCCGAGTCGATCCGGTTGTTCGCCGCGCAGGGGTACGAGTCGACGACCGTCGATCAGATCGCGGAGGCGGCGGGGGTGTCGCGGCGGACGCTGTTCCGGCAGTTCCGGTCGAAAGAGGATGTGATCTTCGCCGACCACGAGGCGCTGCTGGACTCGGTGGCCGCGCAGCTCGCCGACGGCGTCGGTGATCCCTATGAATCTATTTGTGCGGCAGCGGAATCGGTGTTCGCACATTTCCGGTCGGCGCCGGATCTGGCGGTCGCGCGCTACCGGGTGGTCGCCGAGGTGCCGGCGCTGCGTGATCGCGAGCTGATCGCCACCTACCGGTATCAGCGGGCGTTCGAGGATCACCTGCGGGCGCGGCTTCCGGGAGAGCATCCCGAGCGGCTCGTCGCGTTCGCGGCGGCGGTGACCGGCTTGCACAACTATGTGCTGCGCACGATGCTGCGGGGCGATGAGTCGGCGACGGCCGCCAGGCTCCATACCGAACTGGCGCTGCTGCGTGACGCGCTGGCACCGCGTGCCACCGATGGGTCGGGGGTGGCCGGCGATCAAGGAGACCGGGAGGTCACCGTCGTGACCTATCCGGCGGGAATGTCGCCCGATGAAGTGGCTCGGCAGGTCGCCGACCGGTTGAGGCAGCGCTGAACCGGTTCGGCGCGCACAATGTGAGCAGGCCCTTTCGCGTTGACATGGCACTCGGTGCCGTGTTCAACTAGAAAAGTTGACGTGATGGCACCCAGTGTCATCGGGTCTCGACGAATCGCAGCCCCGACGAGGAGTGATCATGGGTACCGGAAATCCCGACTTCGACCTGTTCCAGCTACCCGAGGAGCACGTCGCCCTCCGCGAGGCCATCCGCGCGCTCGCCGAGAAGGACATCGAACCCCACGCCGCCGACGTCGACGAGAACGCACGCTTCCCGCGTGAGGCGCTCACCTCCCTCGTCGCCAACGGCTTCAACGCCGTCCACGTCCCCGAGGAATACGACGGTCAGGGCGCCGACTCGGTCGCCACCTGCATCGTCATCGAAGAAGTCTCCCGCGTGTGCGCGTCGTCGTCGCTGATCCCGGCCGTCAACAAGCTCGGCACGATGGGCCTGATCCTCAACGGCTCCGACGACCTCAAGCGGCAGGTCCTACCGGCCATCGCCGCGGGTGAGGCGATGGCCTCCTACGCGCTTTCCGAACGTGAAGCAGGCTCCGATGCCGCGTCGATGAAGACCCGCGCCCGCCTCGACGGCAACGACTGGGTGATCAACGGCAGCAAGTGCTGGATCACCAACGGCGGCGAATCCACCTGGTACACCGTCATGGCTGTCACCGACCCCGAGAAGGGCGCCAACGGCATCTCCGCGTTCATGGTCCACAAGGACGATCCCGGCTTCACCGTCGGACCGCTGGAGAAGAAGCTCGGCATCAAGGGCTCGCCGACCGCCGAACTCTACTTCGAGAACTGCACCATCCCCGCCGACCGCATCATCGGCGACGAGGGCACCGGCTTCAAGACCGCACTGCAGACCCTCGACCACACCCGCCCCACCATCGGCGCGCAGGCCGTCGGCATCGCGCAGGGCGCACTCGACAAGGCCATCGAATACGTCAAGGACCGCAAGCAGTTCGGCAAGTCCATCAGCAGCTTCCAGGGCATCGAATTCATGATCGCCGACATGGCGATGAAGATCGAAGCCGCCCGCCTGATGGTGTACACGTCGGCCGCCCGCGCCGAACGCGGCGAGAAGAACCTCAGCTTCATCTCGTCGGCGTCCAAGTGCTTCGCCTCCGACGTCGCGATGGAGGTCACCGTCGACGCGGTTCAGCTCCTCGGTGGCGCCGGCTACACCCGCGACTTCCCCCTCGAACGCATGATGCGCGACGCCAAGATCACCCAGATCTACGAGGGCACCAACCAGATCCAGCGAGTAGTCATGAGCCGTGCGCTGCTGAAGTGACCTTTCTGCGCCGGCTGATCGTCGTGCTGTCCGCGGTGCTGCTCATCGCGGCGTGCGGCAGCGATCCCGAACCTCCCCGGCCGCCGGATCAGGCGGCCGGGCAGGTGTATGTCAATCTGGGCGACAGCTATGCCTCGGGTACCGGTGTGCTTCCGCTGCAAGAGGGTTCGCCGTTTCTGTGTTTTCGGTCGCAACACAACTTCGCCCGAATCGTGGCGGAGCGGACCGGCCGGGCACTGACCGACGTCAGTTGCGCCGGGGCCACCACCGACAACATGACGACCGCCCAGTACGACGGTGTGCCACCGCAACTGGACGCACTATCGGACCGGACCGAACTGGTCACGATGATGCTCGGCGGCAACGACA
Source organism: uncultured Gordonia sp. (assembly GCF_937858515.1). NCBI lineage: Bacteria > Bacillati > Actinomycetota > Actinomycetes > Mycobacteriales > Gordoniaceae > Gordonia > uncultured Gordonia sp. The sequence goes on from NZ_CALLZT010000204.1 coordinate 22,051, forward strand.
ACGGGACGTTCGGGCGATCGATCAGCGTGTGCGGCGATGTCGGCCGGCTCGTCCCGAAGGGATCGCCGTGCACCGACGGTCCCGGCGCCGAGTTGCTCGACCCGATCGAGAAACGTACCTATCCCGCGCTCGTCGACGCCCTGCGGTCGATCCGTGAACATGCCCCGCGCGCAAGGGTTCTCATCGTCGGGTACCCGTGGATCATGCCGCCGGAGAAGGGCTGCTTCCCGGACATTCCGATCGCGGTGGAGGATGTGCCGCTGCTGCGCGAAATACAGACCAGCCTCAACGCGGTGGTGGAGCGGGCCGCGAAACGTACCGGCGTCACCTTTGTCGACATGTCGCGGGTTTCGGCCGGACACGATGCCTGCAAACCTGAGCGAGTGCGCTGGATCGAACCGCAGGACAATCGGTCGGCGGCGGCGAGTCTCGTCGGCGGTCTGCACCCCAACGCGGCCGGGCAGCGGGCCATCGCCGAACAGGTCCTCGCTGCATTAAACTGAAAGTTCGCCATACTGTTCGGTTCGGTTTCCGGGGGTCGCCGGGTTATGGTGTGACCGCCGTGGCAGGGGGCCACCAGCAAGCACCCATCGGTGACATGCGTGTTAGGAGCCCGACTATGCGTCCGACAGTCCGGAAGGCGATCTTGCCGCTTGTGGCCGTGGCCACGATACTCGCGGCGGGCGCGTGCGGCGACGACGGCGACAGCGCCGGGGACGTTACGGCGTCGACATCAACGGTCGCCGCGGCGGGTGAGTCTGCCGCCGGTTCCGCGTCAGGTGAACCGACCGCCGGTTCGGCTGCGGGTGAGTCGACCGCGGGTTCCGCTGCGGGGGAGTCGACCGCGGGTTCCGCTGCGGGTGAGTCGACCGCGGGTTCCACTGCCGAGGACTCCACCTTCTTCGAGATGCTCGACATCGCGGGCGTGACGGTCACCGACAAACCGCGCTTCGTGGCCGCGGCGGCCAAGCTGTGCGCGGCGTTGAAGTCGGGTACCTCGTACACCGACGCCACGTCGGCCGTCGACGTGGGACTCGCCGCCGACGGCAAGGCGAAGGTCGCCAGTTCGGCGATCGCCGCCTATTGTCCCGACCAGCAGATCAAGATGGCGACCGGCTGACTCCGGTGATCAGCCTGTCGGTTGACCAGCCGACGAGCCGTGTTCAGCGGGTATCGTCTGCTACTACCCGCAAGCAGCCCGGCGGTCGCAATCGAAGGAAGGCACAGCCCATGACCCCAAGTAGCATCCGCCTCGGCCTGCTGTCGGCGGTCTTCGGTGCCGCGCTGGTACTCGGGGCCTGCTCCACCGACGGTACACCCGTCGCCGGCGACGACACCCGGACACCGACCCGGACTTCGGGCCCAGAAACGTCCAGCCCAGAAACGTCCAGCCCAGAAACGTCCAGCCCAGAAACGTCGAGCCCAGAAACGTCGAGCCCAGAAACGTCCAGCCCGGAATCTTCAAGTCCGGAGCCGCCGACCGACTCGGGATCCGGCGGTAGCGGGCTCTCCACGGAGAAGGAGAACGAGGTCTTCCTGCAAACACTTGAGCAACTCAACGTGGACGTGCCCGACAAGGACAAGTACATCAAGGTGGGCAGACAGGCCTGTACCGATATCCGCGGCGGAAAGTCATTCATCGATATCGCGCTGAACTCGCCGCTCGGTCTCGGTCCGGTGCAGAGCGGCTCGGTCGTCGGGGCCGCGATCGGTGTCTTCTGTCCCGACCAGCAGTCCAAGATTTCCGCGGGAGGTTGAGTCGGGCGCCGGGAGATCAACAATGTTCCGGCACAGCGTTGTCCGGCCGTAGTACATGAAAAATATTCGGCCACAAGAACTTTCAATGCAATAGGGTGATCCGGCACGGCAGTGCCGGACAGGGAAGATCAGGGGAGATAGATGGCGCTGCAACCGGGTTCAGAGTTCGCCGGGTACACCGTCCTGTCCAAGCTCGGCCAGGGTGGCATGGGGCAGGTGTACGTGGTCGAACACCCGCACCTGGGCCGCCGCGAGGCGATGAAGGTGATCTCCGTCAGCGGCGACCCCGAATTCGAGCGGCGCTTCACCGCGGAGGCCAAGACCGCCGCCGCCCTCAATCACCCCAACATCATCACCGTCCACGGTTACGGCATCGTCGACGGTTCGCCGTGGTTCACGATGTCGTACATCGACGGTCGCGATCTGGCCACCGAGCGGCTCACCCTCCCCGAGATCGGGACAGTGGCCGGTAAGGTCGCCGACGCCCTCGACTACGCGCACCGCAAGAACGTCATCCACCGCGACATCAAGCCGGCCAACATCGTCGTCACCCGCGACCCGGACACCCGGCAGCTCGACGACGTGGTGGTCCTCGACTTCGGCATCGCCAAGCTGGTCACCGACGCCACCGCGATGACCGCGGCCAACATGGTCGTCGGGACGATGGCGTACCTGGCTCCCGAGGTGGTCGCCGGCAAGCCGGCCGGGCCGCGTTCGGATCAGTACGCACTGGCCTGCACCACCTACCAGCTGATCACCGGCACCACCCCGTTCTCGGGCGATACCGCGCCGGCGATGATGATGGCGCACGCCACCGCGCCCGTACCCCGCATCAGTTCGGTGCGGCCGGATCTCGCCGCACTCGACTCGGTGTTCGACACCGCGCTGGCCAAGGATCCGGCACGCCGCTATGCCGACTGCCGTACCTTCGCCGTCGCGCTGAACCGGGCGCTGCAGGCTGCCCAGGGCGGTGCGCAGGGTGGTCCACGACCCGGATTCACCCCCGTACCGGCACCGTTCCCCACCCCGACGCCCACGCCGGCCCCGCAGCCCGGGTCGTGGCCGTCCGGTCCTTCCAACCCGGTGCCCTCCAACCCGGCACAGGCCAATCCCGGATATCCGGGGCAAGTCAACTCCGCACCCAACAACGCCGTCCCGTCCGGCACGATGCCGCTCGGGGCCTTCGGATCACCCCAGCAGGGCGGTCCGCACCAGCAGAGTGGTCCGCAGCAGACCCCGTACGGGGCCTTCGGCGCGGCCCAGTCGGGGCCGCAGGGCCGACCGCCGCAGGGTGGCAACTCCAACAACCTGGTGAAGATCCTGGCCGGTATCGCCGCCGCGGCGGTCCTGGTCATCATCATCGCGATCGTGGTGATGGTCGCCAAGTCCGGCGGCGACGACAACACCACCACGACCGCGGGTACCACTACCAGCACCACCACGACCACCAGCACCACCGACGAGACGACCACGACGACCGAGCCGACCACCAGCCCCCCGCCGACAGCCTCGTCGACGACGCTCAACCTGCCCGCCGACCAGATGGACAGCATCTTCATCAAGACGCTCGAATCGTCGGGCATCAATGTCGCCGGTAACGACGCCAAGTACATCGCCACCGCCAAGCAGGCCTGCACCGACATCCGGGGCGGAAAGACGTTCCTCGACGTCGCGCTCAACCTCAGCATGGGCGACGACCCGACTCAGAAGGGCACCATCGTCGGCGCCGGCATCGCCATCTACTGCCCCGACCAGGAGTCCAAGATCTCGGCAGGAGAGTAGTCAAGCGGTCGGGATTGGCACGGGAGGCCATGGGTTTGGAACACTGGTCAGCGTGACCCGCCCCGCAGCCTCTTCAGCCGCCGCTTCCGCAGCTCTTTTCGACCGTGCGGCCCGGGCCATTCCCGGTGGGGTGAACTCACCGGTGCGCGCGTTCTCGGCGGTCGGCGGCACCCCGCGTTTCATCACGAGTGCCTCGGGCTGCACCCTGCACGACGCCGACGGCAACAGCTACGTCGACCTGGTGTCCTCGTGGGGGCCGATGATCCTGGGGCACGCGCATCCGGCGGTCGTGGAGGCCGTGCAGCGGGCGGCGAGCACCGGATTGTCGTTCGGGGCGCCGACCGAGGCCGAGATCGAGCTTGCCGAGGAACTCATCGCCCGTGTCGACCCCGTCGAGCAGGTGCGGCTGGTCAACTCGGGCACCGAGGCCACCATGTCGGCGATCCGGCTGGCGCGCGGCTTCACCGGCCGCGGCAAGGTCATCAAGTTCTCCGGCTGCTACCACGGCCACGTCGATGCCCTGCTCGCCGATGCCGGATCGGGGGTCGCCACCCTCGGACTGCCCACCTCACCCGGCGTGACCGGCGCGTCCGCTCACGACACGGTGGTGCTCCCGTACAACGACCTGGCCGCCGTCGCAGCCGCGTTCGACGAGTACGATGGTCAGATCGCCGCGGTCATCACCGAGGCAGCCGCCGGCAACATGGGCGCGGTGGCACCTCTCGACGGCTTCAATGCCGGCCTGCGCGAACTCACCCGGCGCCACGGCGCACTGCTGATCATGGACGAGGTGATGACCGGATTCCGGGTCAGCCCGGCCGGCTGGTACGGCCTCGAAGGCGTCGCCGGCGACCTGTACACGTTCGGCAAGGTGATGAGCGGTGGCCTGCCCGCGGCGGCGTTCGGTGGCCGCCGCGAGATCATGGGTCATTTGGCGCCGTCGGGGCCGGTATATCAGGCGGGCACGCTGTCGGGGAACCCGGTGGCCGTCGCTTCGGGTCTGGCGACGCTGCGCAACGCCGACGCCTCGGTGTATCAGGCCCTCGACGCCAACGCCGACCGGCTCGCTGTGCTGCTGGCCGAGTCGCTGACGGTGGCGGGCGTCGCGCACAGGGTCCAGAAGGCGGGTAACCTGCTCAGCGTCTTCTTCACCGGGTCGAGCGAGCCGGTGACCGACTACGAGACCGTCAAGGCCACCGAGACGTTCCGGTTCGCCCCGTTCTTCCACGCGCTGCTCGACGCGGGAGTCTATCCGCCGCCGAGCGCGTTCGAGGCGTGGTTCGTGTCCGCGGCCCTCGACGACGACGCGTTCGCCACCATCGCCGCCGCACTGCCGGCGGCCGCCGCCGCAGCCGCCGCGGCCACCGACCCCAGGGGGAACTAGAGCATGCACACCGTTGTCCACATGATGCGTCACGGCGAGGTGTACAACCCCGACGGTGTCCTGTACGGCAGGCTGCCCGGTTTCCGGCTGTCCGACACCGGCCGCACCCAGGCCCGTACGGTCGCGGCCGCGCTCGCCGACCACGACATCGCCGCCGTGTTCGCCTCACCGTTGCAGCGGGCGCAGGAGACCGCTGCACCGATTGCAGCGGCGCACGGTCTGACGATCACCACCAATGACGAACTCATCGAGGCCGACAACGTCTTCGAGGGTCTCAAGGTGTCGGTGACCGGCGGGGCACTGTCCAAACCCCGGCACTGGCCCAAGCTGCGCGACCCGTTCACCCCGTCGTGGGGCGAACCCTACATCCAGCTCGCGCACCGGATGCTGGCCGCGGCCAGCACCGCTCGCGATGCCGCCCGCGGCCACGAGGTGGTGTGCGTGAGCCATCAGCTGCCCGTGTACACGCTGCGCAGGTTCCTCGAAGGCAGCAGGCTGTGGCACGATCCGCGCCGCCGGCAGTGTTCGCTGGCCTCGCTGACCAGCCTGATCTACGACGACGACGCGCTCGTCGACATCGTCTACTCCGAGCCCGCCGGGGCCTCGGATCCGACGGTGACGGGAGCCTGAGAGAGTTTCATGCACGTTCAGTCTCGCCGGACCGGCAGGGTCGCCGCGCTGGTGGCGGCGCTGCTGCTGGCCGTCGGTGCGGTAGCCGGATGCGGCACCGGCGACGACGCTGTCGCACAGGGCAATACCTTCCAGTTCGTCTCCCCGGGCGGCAAGACGGTCATCACCTACCCGGCCGCCGACCGTAGGCCGGTGTCCGGGATGTCCGGTTCCGACGTGATGACCGACGCCACGTTGTCACTGTCCGATGCCCGGTTCGCGGGCAAGGTGGTGGTGGTCAACGTGTGGGGTCAGTGGTGCGGCCCCTGCCGCGGCGAGGCCGATGCGCTCGAAAAGTCTTATGCCGCAACGAAAGACAAGGGTGTTGCGTTTCTCGGGATCAATCTGCGCGACGACCGGCAGTCGGCGCGGGACTTCATTGCCGACCGCGAGGTGGCCTACCCGTCGATCTATGACTTCGCGGGCGCGACGCTGGCCGCCTGGAAGGTACCGACGGCGGTACTGCCCACCACGATCATCCTCGACCGCAAGCACCGGCCCGCAGTCGTGTTCCTCAAGGCGCTCACCACCGACGAACTGATCCCGGCGATCGAACGGGTCGCGGCCGAAGAACCCGCGGGCACCCCATGATCGAATTCGCACCGCAGGCGGCCGTCGGCGACACCTTCGCCGACGTCGTGTCGAGCGGTCCGCTGCTGCTGGCGCTCGGCGCCTGCGTGCTGGCCGGGCTGGTGTCGTTCGCCTCGCCGTGCGTGGTGCCGCTGGTGCCGGGCTATCTGTCGTATCTGGCCGGGCTGGTCGGGGCCGAGGCGCCTGCGGTGAAAGTCGGCGAAGCGGCCAAACAGGGCCGTACCCGGGTGGCGATCGCGGCCGGGCTGTTCGTCGCCGGATTCACCGTCGTGTTCGTGGCGGCCACCGCCACCGTATTGGGCGTGACCAGCACATTCGTACTCAATCATGATCTGCTGCAACGGATCGGCGGCGTAGTCACCATCGTGATGGGGCTGGTGTTCATCGGCCTGATCCCGATGATGCAGCACGAGGTACGGTTCGCACCGCGACGGCTGCCCAATCTCGTCGGCGCACCGCTGCTCGGCGCGGTGTTCGCCCTCGGCTGGACGCCGTGCCTGGGCCCGACGCTGGCCGCGGTGATCGCCACCGCCAGCGGTACCCAGGGCGCCACCGCCGCCAAAGGCGTGCTGCTCATCGTCGCCTACTGTGCCGGGCTGGGCATCCCGTTCGTGGTGCTGGCCTTCTCGTCGGCGTGGGCGCTGCGCAGTCTCGGCTGGCTGCGCAGTCACGCCCGGGCCATTCAGGTCTTCGGCGGCATCATGCTGCTGGCCGTCGGTGTCGCGCTGGTCACGGGGGTGTGGGATCACTTCATCGTGTGGGTGCGCGACGCGTTCGTCTCCAATACGGAGTTGCCGATATGAGCACGTCCACAGTCACCCCGCCCGCTCGTCCCGCGGGGAAACCGGCCGCGCCGCATTGGTTCCTGCGTAGGATCCTCTGGCCGCTGCGTAATCTGTGGCGGTCACTGACGTCGATGCGAACCGCGCTGGTGCTGCTGTTTCTGCTGGCTCTGGCCGCGATCCCCGGCGCGTTGCTGCCGCAGCGCGAGCTGAACGAACAGAAGACGCTCCAATACATCGACAGCCGCGGGACGGTCGGCGAATGGATGGACCGGCTGCAGCTGTTCGACGTGTTCAGCTCGGTGTGGTTCACCGCGATCTACGTGCTGCTGTTCGTCTCGCTGGTGGGCTGCCTCACCCCGCGGATGATCGAGCACGCCAAGAGCCTGCGCGCCAAGCCTGTCGCCGCACCGCGCAACCTCGGCCGGCTGCCGCGGCATGAGACGTTCACCGTCGACGGTGCGCCCGATGAGATCGCCGAACGCATCACCGGGCGGCTCGGCGGTTGGCGGCGGGTCGCCGCCGAACGCACGCTCCCCGACGGCACGAGGGTCGTCGAGGTGTCGGCGGAGAAGGGCTACCTGCGCGAATTCGGCAACCTCGTGTTCCACGTCGCGCTGCTCGGCATCCTCGTCGCGATCGCACTGGGCAAGGTGTATGGCTACGAGGGCACCCGCAGTCTCGTCGCCGACGGCGAGCAGGGGCTGTGCAACACCTCGACCGCGGTGTACGACTCGTTCCGGGCCGGAAGCCTCGTCGACGGCACCGATCTGTCGCCGTTCTGCTTCAAGGTCGACGACTTCTCGGCCACCTTCCTGCCCAACGGGCAGCCGTCGATGTACAACGCCGAGGTGTCCTACACCGACAGCGTCGGTGCCGGCGTGCCGACGGACTGGAAGCACACGTCGATCAAGGTCAACGAGCCGCTGCGGCTGGCCGGTGACCGTGTGTACGTGCTCGGCAACGGCTACGCGCCCACATTCACGGTCACCTTCCCGAACGGGCAGAAACGCACCCAGACGGTGCTGTTCATCCCCGAGGAGATGGCGACGATGCTGTCCTCGGGTGCGGCACGCTTCGACACCCCCGCCGGCATGTACCCGGACGAGGACGAACGCCGCAACAACCAGATCGCGCTGCAGGGCATCTTCGCGCCGACCGCCGAGTTCACCGGCAGTGGCGGCAAGCTGCTGCAATCGGCGTCGCCGGTCCCGAAGAAGCCGGCCGTCGCCATTGACGTCTACAAGGGCGATACCGGCCTGGACACCGGCAGACCGCAGAACGTCTACCAGCTCGATTCCGATCTGATGCATCAGGGCCGGCTCAAGCGCGAGGCCCGCGTCAACCTGGAACAGGGGCAGTCGCACACCCTCGCCGACGGCACCGTCGTCACCTTCGACGGTTACAAACGCTGGGTGTCGGTGCAGGTCTCGCACGACCCCACGCAGAAGTGGGTACTCGTGTTCGCCGTCTCGATGCTGGTGGGTCTGCTCGTCTCGCTGCTGGTGCGGCGCAGGCGGTTGTGGGCCAGGCTGGTGGAGATGGACGTGGTCGAGGATGTGCCCGGCGTCGACAACCCCGGGAAACGACGTACTGTAGTAGAGATCGCCGGACTGGCCCGTACCGACCAGGCCGGCTGGGGTGAAGGATTCAGCGACCAGGCCGCGGCACTCGTCGGCAACGACGCCGGCCGCCGCGTCCGCGGACTGTAACGCGACCCGGTCGCGGTTCCACCGACCCGGTCACGGTTCCACCGACCCCGGTCACGGTTCCACAAGGAGAGCAGATGGACAACAACGAGGTCGTCGCGCACGTCGACGAGACGCTCGCCCGATACTCCGACCTACTGTTCGGCACCGCCATCACGGTGTACGTGCTGGCGATGTTCCTGTTCCTCTGGGCGCTGGGCAGCGCCCGGATCCGGCGCATCCAATCAGCCGAGGCACGCGAACTCGTCGGGGCATCGGCCTCGGGTGCTCCCGCCGACCTGCGCACACCCGGCAAACTCGAGACCGTGCCGGCGCGGCCGTTCGGCGAGAAACTCGCCTCGATGGCCTACCCGGTGGTCATCGTCGGCGTCCTGGCGCACCTCGCGTCCATCGTGACCCGCGGTATCGCCACCGACCGTGCCCCCTGGGGCAACATGTACGAGTTCATCTCGCTCACCTGCGTGGCCTGCGTCATCGCGGGTCTGGTCGTGCTGCGTAAACGCGAACATCGGCCGCTGCTGTCGTTCGTGTTGCTGCCGGTGGCGCTGCTCATGTTCATCGCCGGCAAATGGCTCTACACCCAGGCCGCGCCCGTCGTGCCCGCGCTCAAGTCGTACTGGCTCGCCATCCACGTGTCGGTGATCTCGATCGCCTCCGGCGTGCTGCTCGTCGCCGGTGTCGCCAGCATCCTGTACCTGGTGAAAGTGCGCTGGGGTGCCTCATCCGAGCAGCCCGGCACCGGCAAGACCGCAGCCCTGCGACGCATTGTCGACGCCATCCCGAACGCCGAAACCCTCGACCGGCTCGCCTACAAGTCCGTCGTCTTCGGCTTCCCACTGTTCGGTCTCGGCGTCATCCTCGGCGCCGTGTGGGCAGAATCGGCGTGGGGCCGGTTCTGGGGCTGGGACCCCAAGGAGACGGTGTCGTTCATCGCGTGGGTGATCTACGCCGCCTACCTGCACGCCCGGGCCACCGCGGGCTGGAAGCACACCGCCGCGGCCTGGATCAACGTTGCCGGATTTGTCGCCCTGCTGTTCAACCTGTTCATCATCAACCTGGTGGTTTCAGGTCTGCACAGCTACGCGGGCTTGTGAGCGACCGACAGCGTGGCGGTGTCCGAATCGCGCGTACCCTTGTTAAGGAACAGGGAGGTCGGCAGTGACGTACATTTTCGCGTTCATCGGCATCATCGCCATCGCGTACCTGCTGTGGCGTGCCTTCGGTCCGGCCGCCGGATCAGCCGGCCCGGACGGTCACCAGGGTTCCGGGCGTAACCCCGTCGGCCCTGACGACGACCCGGACTTCCTGCGCGATCTGGACCGCCGCAAGCACGACTGAGTGCCTATTTCGAGAACGGACCACCCGTCGGTTGAGTACCCGGGGCTTACTGCTCGTCGCTTGCGCTCCTCACACCTCAACCGCGAAGGGGTCGGCTCTACTTGAGTGTGTTCAGTTTCGCCGGTTGAGGAGGGCGACGACGTCGGCCTCGCGGAAGCGGCGGTGGCCGCCGGGGGTGCGGATGGAGCTGAGAACCCCGGAGCTGGCCCAGCGGGCGACGGTCTTGGGGTTGACGTTGAACATTGCGGCTACCTGACCGGGGGTCAAGGTGTGCTGCGCCGCGACGCCGGGGGTGATGAAGTCGCTGGGCGCGGTTTCGAGTGTGGTCACGGGGGTCCTCCCGACTGGGTGATCGGTCCGCACCGGTGGCGCGGAACCGAAGCGGCTGGGGTGGCAGTCCGCCCGCCGTGACCTCGCCGTTGAATCGGCCGGTCCCGGACAAATGAACTGTGCGCTTCATGAATACACGCAAATCGCCCGGGTACTCGAACAGTCAGCTAATGGTAAAGAAACGGCAAAATGGACTGGCGTACCCTGAACGCCGTGCCAAACGACAGTCAGCAGCAAAACGGGGGCAGTGAATTGACGGGCGGGGAACCGGCGGGAGCGTCCACGGGTGCGCTGATCCGTGCGGTTGTCCTGTACGCGGTGGCCAGGCTCGCGCTCGTCGCAGTGTTCACCCTGCTCATCCTGCTCATCCCCAGGCTGTTCAGTGTGACCGTCCCGTTCATCGCGGCGCTGGCCTTCGGTGTCCTCATCGCCCTGCCGCTGGGCATGTTCCTGTTCAAGGGCCTGCGGACCGACGTCAACGACAACATCGCCGCGGTCGACGCCGAACGTCAACGCAAGCACGACGACCTCCAGGCCCGGTTGCGGGGCAAGTGAGCCAACAGTGACGCCGGAGTGGGCCGCGTCGGCCCTCGACATCGACCATCGCGGCGACACCACCTGGCAGCGCAACGCCGTCCGGCTCATCGAGGCCGATGCCCGGCGCAGCGCCGACACCCACCTGCTGCGGGTGGAGTTGCCGACGTGGTCGCGCTGGACGGCCACCGACGGCACTGAGACCGGGGTCGAGCTGTACCTGAAGGACGAGAGCACCCATCCGACGGGATCTCTCAAGCACCGGCTCGCGCGGTCGCTGTTCCTGTACGCGATCTGCAACGGTTGGGTCACCGAGAACACGACCGTTATCGAGGCGTCGTCCGGGTCCACTGCTGTAAGTGAGGCGTATTTCGCCAAGCTGATCGGGGTGCCATTCGTGGCGGTGATGACCAAGGGCACCTCGCCGACCAAGACCGCCCTCATCGAACGCCAGGGCGGCCGCTGCCACTTCGTCGACAAACCGGGCCAGGTGTACGACGCGGCGCACCGGCTCGCCGACGAGCTGGGCGGCCACTTCATCGACCAGTTCACGATGGCCGAACGGGCCACCGACTGGCGCGGCAACAACAACATCGCCGAGTCGATCTTCGCGCAACTCGAATGCGAACAGCATCCGGTGCCGACGTGGATCGTCGTCGGCGCCGGAACCGGCGGCACGTCGGCCACGCTCGGCCGCTACCTGCGCTACCGTCGGCACCCCACCTGGCTGTGCGTGGTGGACCCGGAGAACTCGGTGTTCACCCCGGCCTACGAAGCCGGCGACGGCACGCTCATCTCCGACGCCGGATCGCGCATCGAGGGCATCGGCCGGCCACGCGTCGAGCCGTCGTTCGTCTCGCAGGTCATCGACCGGATGATCCGGGTGCCCGACGCCGCGTCCGTGGCGACGGCCCGCCTGGTGTCAGACCGCCTCGGCAGGCTGGTCGGCGGGTCGACGGGCACCAACATGTGGGGCGCGCTGAAACTGGTCGCCGAGATGGTCGCCGAGCGCCGCCCCGGCAGCGTCGTCACCCTCCTGTGCGACCCGGGCGACCGCTACACCCACACCTACTTCGACGACGCCTGGGTCGCCGCCCAGGGCCTGGACCTGACTGGCCCCCACAACGTCCTCGATGAGTTCTTCGCCACCGGCCGCTGGTCGATGCCCCGCCCCTGACGTTTGCCAGTGGAAGTTCCGTGTGTCATCGGAGCACAGGTCTTCCCGGGGTAGTCGGTCAAGCATGATCTGTGTCGCTGCGCGGCCCGCCGTAACTGACGCCGAGTGCCTTGGAACCGCTGCATGGCGTCGGCCTGGATGGTGCTGCGATTGATGTCCGGCTCCTCATCGAAAGAGGTTGTCCCTGCGAGACTTCGCCGCAGGGTACGCAGTCTCGCCGACCGCCCGGTCCCTCGACGCACCCTGACATCGTGGATGACCGGGCGGGGGACACCGGTTCGGCTGGCCGGTGGACTCGGCGTCGTTCTCCGCATGCAGGTAGACGTTCGGCTTGTACTGTCCGGTGACCGCGCAGTACGGGGTGTCGCCCCTCGACGACCCCTCGTCGCCTACATCGGGCACGACGACCTTGCCCGTGTAGTGGACGAGTACCGCCTGCAGATCCAACCGGATCACCTGCTGCCCGATGTGGTTCTGTGGGAGGTGGAGGATCTGTCCGCAATACCCCGAAATCCCGCCGACCCCCACTGCGCCGCCGCGTTGGTCGCGGCATTGGATCTCGCCGGTTCTGATGCCGATGACGCCATCGCGGCCTCGGAACGGATTCTGGCGGCAGCCATCGACGCGTCGGCCACACTTGATCGCCCGAAAGCGAGCGGCCCGAGATCGACGTACGCCGATCGACGCCCCCGCGTCGTCGTGAACGACCTGGCCACCCTCCGGGGAGCCTCAACCGGGATAGTGGAACTGCCGGTACGGCTAGATTGGTGCCACCGTGGTACATGAGGCTCCTTGGCGGGATCGCTGTTTCCGTGGCCGGCGCGGCACACGCGCCTAAGGTGTGCCTAAGGGCGCTGGGTTACGATCCGCAGCATGAGTGAATCGGCACAAACCGGGCCCGACGCGGCAAGGTCCGGCGTTCCGCTGGTTCAGGCGCGGAATCTGGTGCGTGAGTACCGGATGGGTGATCAGACGGTGCGGGCGCTCGACGGACTCGACCTGACGCTGGACGGTGGGCAGTTCGCGTCGGTTGTTGGGCCGTCGGGGGCCGGGAAGTCGACGCTGCTGCATGTGCTCGGTGCGCTCGACACCCCTACGTCCGGGACCATCACGGTCGATGGAGTGGATCTCGGGTCGCTCGATGACGCGGCGGCGTCGGCGTTCCGGCGGACGCGTGTCGGGTTCATCTTCCAGTTCTTCAATCTGGTGCCGACGATGTCGGCGTGGGAGAACGTGGCCCTGCCCCGGCTGCTCGACAGTCAGTCGTTGCGCAAGGCGAAGCCGCGGGCCGTCGAACTGCTCGAACGGGTCGGCCTGGGCGCGCGGATCGATCACCGGCCGAGCGAACTGTCGGGTGGACAGATGCAGCGGGTGGCGATCGCGCGTTCGCTCATCATGGACCCGGCGATCCTGCTGGCCGACGAACCGACCGGCAACCTCGACTCCAAGACCGGGCAGTCGGTGCTCGAACTGCTCGGCGAGGTGGCGCACGACCCCGACAGGGCGGCGGGCCGGCTGGTGGTGATGGTCACCCACGATTCGGGAGCGGCGGCGTTCGCCGACACCACCATCACCGTGCGCGACGGCCGGGTCGCCTGACCCATGATCTCGTCTCTGCTCGCGGGTCTGACCCGGATCCGCCTGATCAACCTGCGTGAACTGCGCACCCACCGGCTGCGGGTGCTGACCTCGCTGTCGGTGGTCGTGGTGTCCTCGGCGCTGCTGATCGCGGTGCTCGGCACCTATGGCTCGATGACCGAGTCTGTGCGGCAATTCAATTCGGCGATCAGCGGGGCGGCGAAGCTGGAGGTCACCGCGATCGGCGACGCCGGTCTCGACGCCGCGATCGCCGGACAGATCCGCGGTGAGGTGCCCGGGGCCAAGGCCGTCGTGCCGATGATTCGAGGTACCGCCAGAATCGGTTCGGGGACAACCGAAACCGATCTGGAGAAGCCGGATAAGACTGTGCCGCTGCTCGGTTCGGATTTTCGGGTGTCATCGCTGTCGGGTGACCTTCGAAAAGCCATGGACCAGAACGAAAACCAGAAAGAAGAAACGCAGAGCCGCTTCAGCACGGAGCAGTTGGCCTCCGGGGTGATCGCCGGCCCGGGCACCGGACTGGTCAAGGACCAGAAGACCACCATCAACGGGATACCCGTCACCGTGCTCGACGTCGCCGGCGGTGACGCGCTCAACGGCGGCGGCTTCGTGTTCGCCTATCTGAATCTGGCGCAACGGCTCACGGCCAAGGTGGGCAGGCTCGATTCGATCCTCATCGTTCCGCGCGACGGTGTCCCCACCGCACAGCTGCGCAGCGAGATCAACCGGATCGTCGACGGCCGCGCCGTCGTCGTAGACCCCGCATTCCGGGCCAAACAGATGGAGACGGCCACGTCGGTGACCCGCGACGCGACGCTGCTGGTGTCGCTGATCTCGCTGGTGATCGCCGCGTTCCTGGTGTTCAACACGATGAACATGGCCGTCGCCTCGCGGCGCCAGTCGATGGCGATGCTGCGGGCGCTCGGCGCCAAACGCGGGCATCTGGTGATCGACCTGCTCGGCGAGTCCGCGGTGTACGGCCTGGTCGGCGGACTCATCGGGGTACCGCTCGGCATCCTGGGCGGCCGTGCGGCCGTGTCGGCCGGCTCCGGCGAGTCTCACGGCGGCATGGTGACGCAGTACCACCTGCCGGTGAGTGCGCCGGTCATCGCGGTCCTGGCGTGCGTGGTGGCGTGCGTGGCGGCGACGATGCTGGCCGCGCGGTCGGTGTTCGCGGTCTCGCCCGTCGAGGCGATGTCGCAGGGCGAGGTCGCCGAATCGGCGGCGCCGCGCAGTATTCTGCGGCAGGTTGCGGGGGTCACCGGGATCGGCGTCATCGCCGGATCGTTCGCGGTGGCATTGCAGGTTCCGGGACGCCCGGCGATCATCGCGGGCGCGGTGTACGCGGTGGGGGTGCTGCTGCTGTGCTTTGCGCTCACCGGGCCGCTGGTGTGGCTGGTGGTGCGGTGTGCGCGCCTGTTCTCCGGCCCCGGGCAGCTCGCCGCCGTCAACACCGAACGCGCGCCGCGCCGGGCGTGGGCGACCCTGATGACCGTCGCGGTGGCGATCGCCGTGGGGATGGGCACCTCCGGGGCGCTGGCCAACATGGTCTCGTCGATGTCCGACTCACTCGACGGGCTCGCCGACCCGGACTTCTACGTGGCATCGCAGCCGCTCGGGCAACTGCCCACCGACCCGCTGCTCTCGCCCGTGATCGCCAAGCAGATCCGGAAGGTGCCGGGCGTGGACGAGGTGACCGACGGCCAGTGGGCCACGGTCAACGTCGGCGAGGCCCGGATCATCGTGCAGGGTCTGACAGCCGGCTCGCTTGCCCCGTTCATGAAGAAGGCGCCGGCCGACGCCCGCCGCGACATGCTGGCCGGGAAGGGGATGGTGTTCTCGAAGGTGCTGGCCCGCACGCTCGATGTCGGCACCGGCGACCGCGTACGGTTGGCCACCCCGACCGGCTACCGCGAGACGACGGTGCTCGCGACCGTCGACTACGTGTCGCTGGACTCGGGAACGGCCGCGATGTCACTGGATCTACTACGCAAGTGGTTCGACCGAGACGGCGCCACCTACCTCCAGGTGACTCTCAAGCCCGGCGCCGACGCCGAACAGGTGCGGACCGAACTCGAGCGGATCGCCGAACAGAATCCGTCGGCGTCCGGTGAGCCCGTCGACGTGCACAGCGGCACCCAGGCGATCGAGTCGTCGAAACAGATCGTCGAGCAGTCGGGGGCGTTCACCGTGGCGATCCAGTGGATCGTGTCGGGCGCGGCGGCGATCGCGCTGCTCAACACGCTGCTGCTGTCGGTGATCGAGCGGCGCCGCGAACTCGGGGTGTTGCGGGCCATGGGCGCCTCCCGCAGGTTCATCTCCCGGATGGTGCTGGCCGAGGCGGCGGCCGTCGCGATCGTCGGCTCGGTAGCGGGACTGCTGTTCGGCGGCGTGCTGCACTGGCTGGCCGACAAGATCCTGTCGGCCACCACCTCCGTCGGTGTCGAGTACTCACCGCAGCCGTCGACGCTGCTGTTCGTGACGATCGCGATGGCGCTGTGTCTGCTCGGCGCCCTGGTGCCGGCGATGCGGGCAGCCAGACTCAACATCAGCGAGTCGATAGCTCAGGAGTGAACTTACCCCCTGCCGGTTTCAAACGATCGCACTGAAAACCGGCAGGGTGGTCAGACCGACTTGCGGCGGGGCTCGGGAGGCTGCTGCGACGGATACACCGGGCCGGTGTGTAGGCGCCGGACGAACGGCAGCGGCGCGGCGGTGGGCCGGACGCGGCGCCTCCGCTGCCACCAGCGTGGCCTCGTGAATTGGGGGCAGCCGCACTGCGCACAGTCAAGACCCGCACGGTGATGTTCGTGCGCGTGGCGCGGATGGCCACAACCGGAACATTCCTCACGGCCTCGCATACCGGCGAGTGTAGTCAGTGAGCACGGTTTATGGTCCGAAGTCTCAGCGTTCTCCCAGGTTGTCGCCCGGACGGTCGACACGCTCGCCGTCGGCGGAAAACTCCAGCCGGACCGGTTCGGAACCCGGCACCTGCGGGTCGATGACGACGGTGGCCACCAGTGCCCGGTCCGGTGGCAACACACGCACCACCACGGACCCCGTCGTCGTGGAGTCGAGCGCGTCGGCGACCGCGGCGAGTACCGAGCTGCGCACCGCGGGGGCGGAGTCGTCGAGTCCGTGCGCGTCGACCAGGACGACTTCGATGCCGCGGCCCCGGGCGCGGGCGGCCGCACCGGCGGTTCCGGGATCGGCGGCGATGATCGGGGCCCGCAGCCGGTCGCGCAGTGACTCCTCCAGGCGTCGGCACCGGTCGCGTTCGGCGTCGGTGAGCGGCTGCGGCCGGGCGATCCGGTTGAGGGTGGGCCGCACCTCCGCGTCGAGATACCGCATCTGTTCGCGGTTCTCCTCGAGGACGGCGAGCGCGGCCACCTGATCGGTGTTCGATTGCATCGAGCGGTTGCGCAGCTCGTAGATGTTCTCGACGGCCGGCCGGATCGTCAGCGAGAACAGGGTGGCCGCCACGAGTGCGGCGATGGTGGTGGACATGAGCCCGATGGCCGCACCGACCCCACGGTCCGTGTCGACCGTCCACATCGCGCACGCCGTGGTGCAGCCGATCATCAACACCCACGCCCCGGCGGTGCGCCCACGGATGCTCAGGTAGATGCAGATCGCCGTCACCATTCCCAGCGGCCAGGTCTGCTGGGGTGCGGTGGTCGGCGACGGTGTGGTGGTGAATACCAGGTAGAGAAGTACCGGCACGACCATCGCCATCGCCACGGTCAGCGACCAGGGCAGCGGGTCGGCGGACACTGCCAGCAGCGCCAGGCAGGACAGGGCCAGCACGATCAGCAGCAGCACGCTGGGCCATTGCGGATGCACGTCGCCGGCCACCATGACCACCTGCACCGTCTTGGAGACCAGGAACAGACCCACGATCAGCCATGCCGCCCGGGTCGTCATCCCGAGAAGTCCGCGCACGTTGCCGCCGGCCGCGGTATCCACCGGATACTCGCCGGCCGGTACGCCGAGGCGCCGGCCGATCATCGCGGCGCCGACCAGGCCAGATGGACCGCGGTGCCTGCGCCGGGCCGGGACACGACCTGCGCCGATCCGCCTTCGAGCGCGCGTACGCGCCGGATGATGCTGACCGCCACCCCGAGGCGGTGCGGGGGCACGGCGCCGGGATCGAATCCGCATCCGTCGTCGAGGATGTCGACCGTGAGCGAGTCCACATCGGCGCGGATCGACACGTGCCGGGCGGCGTCGGTACCCGCATGCAGCATCGAGTTGCGGACGGCCTCGCTGACGGCGGCGTCGAGCACGTCCACCACATCCGCGGGGATGGTCAGCGCCGCGGATTCGGGGGAGGCGGTGGCATCCACCCGCGGCGAGAGGTCGACGGCGTGGACGCCGGCGCGCAGCTGGGTCAGGGCCGCGCGGAGCGGGACCATGGTGGCGGGCACCGGCTGCGTGTCGAGCTTGTCCAGGGTGAGCAGCGCCTGCTGGCGCACGGCGTCGTTGTTGCCCTGCCGACCGGCCGCCAGCAAAGTCGAAATCACCGAATCATGAAGCAGCGCATCAATTTTGGTTCGATGAGACTTGCGGGCGAGGGTGGCCGCGGTCCGTGCCGCCGCCGCGTAGGTGCCGGCCCTGGTCTCGTCGAGCAGGCGTGCGGTGCGCAACGTCATCACGCCGGCCGCCACGAACAGCAGGCTGAAGCTCAGCGTGAACATGATCGACAGCGGCAGGATTCCGGCCTTGTCGTCCGGGCGGGCGAGGTACTCGGTGGTGCACGAGAGCACGACGGCCGCGCACAGGTAGGCGATCGTCGTCCGGGCGGGCATCACGACGGCCGCCGCCAGTGCCGCGAACGCCGGGAGCATCGAATACCACAGGGGTACGGACGAGGACTCGTGGTTCCACGCGATCAGCCAGGTCAGCCCGGCTGCGAGATAGCCGATGGCCGACGTCACCGCTGCCATGCGCGCGAGGTCGCGGCGCCGGACGATCGAGGCGGCCAGCAGGACGACCGGCGGCCCGAACACCGCAGCGACCGCCGGAACCGTCCACCACCCGGCGACGAGATCGGTGTTCGACACGATCGACGGGCTCAGGATCGCCAGATACACCAGGTAGGAGCTGCCGACGAAGATCCCGAACAACCGGACGATGCGGGTCTGGGCCTCGTTGTCCGGGATCGGGTCGTCGGCGATCGTGGAGTCGGCGCCGGTGGTATTGGCGGTGGTGGTATCGGCGGTGGTGGTCATGGCAGCGCGAATTCGAGTCGGGTGGCGTGGGAGGCGGATTCGGTGCCGCCTGCGTCGGGGTCGATGACGGCGGTCGCGACGAGGTCGCGTCCTGGGGGCAGGACCCGGATGATGATGGATCCTCCGGTCACCGTGTCGAGGGCACAGGCCAGGCGTCCGAGTACGTATTCGCGGTCGGCGGCCGCGGTGTCGTCGAGGCCGTGTCCGTCGACCATCACCACGGTCACTCCGCGTCCGCGGGCGCGGGCGGCGGCTTGCGCGGTGCATTCGTGGCCGGCCAGGATCGGGGCTCGCAGGGCGTCGCGCAGTTGTGCCTCCAGAGCGAGGCATTCGGCGCGTTCGCTGTCGGTCAGCGGGGTCGGATCGGTGATCCGCTCGAGCATCGGCCGGACCCGGTGGTTGAGTGCGCGCATCTGTTTGTCGTGTTCGGCGACGGCCGCCAGCGAGGCCACCTGGGCCGCGTTGCGTTCGACGGCGCGTTTGCGCAGTTGGTAGATGCTGGCCGCGGCCGGGCGGATCGTGACGGCGAACAGCGTCGCCATGAACAGTGGCCCGAAGGTGGCCGCGCTCAGTGCCAAGCCCTGGGTGGCACCGTCGCCGTACAACTGGGTCCACAGCACGGTGGCGCATACCACCAGACATTGCAGCAGCCAGGCTGACCCTGCCCTGCCACGGACGCACATGTAGGTGGCGACGGCGGTGATCGCCCCGAACTGCCACGTCTGCTCGGGACCCGTCGGTGGCAGCGGCGTGCCGATGAAGGACACGTACACCCCGATCGGCACGCAGGCGAGCACCGCTACCACAAAGCGGACTGGAAGTGGGTCGTCGGGGATGGTGAGGAGCCCGACTGCGCTCAGTGCCACCAAGACCAGAACCGTGATGCCGGGCAGCAGCGCGCTGCCGTTGCCGACCGACACCACGAGTTGCGCGATCAGTGACACCAGGAACAAACCGGCTACCAGAGACGCGGCGCGGGTGTTCATTCCGAGCAGGTCACGAACATCGCCGGTGATGGACGGGCTCGTGGTGTCCGGCGTTTGGAGCCGGTTCCGTGTACTCATCCCGATGTCGACCCGATCACCCCGCCGGCCACGCTTTCGGTCCAGTGCAGATCGACTCTTGTGCCTTCGCCGGGCACGGTGGTGACCTCGGCCGATCCGCCGGGCAGCGCGCGCAGGCGGCCCAGGATGCTGACCGCCAGCCCGAGCCGGTGCGGTGCGACGTAGGCGGGGTCGAAACCGTCCCCGTCGTCGATAACAGTGGCGTCGACGCCGTCGGCGGTGATGTTCATCGTCACCGTCCGGCGTGCGCCCGGGCCGGCGTGCCGAATGCTGTTTCGCACAGCCTCGCAGGTCGCGGCGTCGATGATGTCGACGACGTCGGCCGGGACGTCGATCGCTGCTTCGTCGATGTGGGCGTCAATGGGTTGGGTCAGGTCGACGTCGAGAACGCCCGCGCGCAGCTGGGCCATCGCGGTGGCAGCCGGAACCCGGGTCAGCACGATCGGACCGGAGTCGAGTTTGCCGAGGGTGAGCGCGGCCTGCCTGCGGACGGACTCGGTGTTGCCCTGCCGTCCGGCCGCCAGCATCGTCGAGATCACCCAGTCGTGCAGCAGCGCGTCGATATGACTGCGTTGGCTGCGGCGAGCGGTTGCTGCCGCGGCCGCCTCGGCTTCGGCGTGGGTATTGGCGCGAGTGGCGTCCAGGACGCGCCCGGTGCGCATCGCCATGATCGCCGCGGACAGGAACAGCAGGATGAACGAGAACGAGAACAGCATGGTGACCAGCAGGTTGTGTGTGGTCGATGAATCCCGCGCGAGGTACTGGCATACGTTGGCGGGTACCGTGGCCGCGACGAGAGTGATGAACGCCCAGCGCGGTGAGATCGTGACCGCCGCGGCCAACGCTGCGATGCCCGGGATGATCGCGAACCACAGGTAGTCGGGTATCGGGTGCCCGTCCCAGGCCGGGCCGAAGGACACCGTCGCCACCACGAAGCCGCCGGCCGCCGTGCGTCCCGCCCAGCGCGCCACCGTCCGGTGGCGGGTGAGGGCGGCCACCAGCAGCACCACGGCGGGACCGAAGACCAGAAGCAGCGCCGACGGTGTCCACCATGCGGCGGTGTGCTCGGCTGCATTGCCGATGGCAGCGGCCATCAGCGGCAGATAGCCCAGGTAGCCAGCGCCGACGAAGATGGAGAACAGTCGTTCGATGCGGATTTCGGCCGCCTGATCTGGCGGCCCGGGCGCTACTTGCGCCGACGCCGCGGAAAGGGTAGCCATCCGTCTTCCAGGGCTCGCCGGTACAGGTCGGTCTTGGTGGATGCGGGCCTGCCGACTTCGGCGTACTTCTGCCGGATGCGGCCGAGGTAGTCGTTGACCGTGTCCGTGGACAGGTTTGTCAGGGATGCCACCCGGGCGGCGGATTCGCCGGACGCGTAGAGACTGAGCACCTCCCGCTGCCGGGGGCTGAGCGCCGCGGCGGTGAACTCGCCGTCGCTGTCGACGGCCATGGCCCAGTCGAGCGATCCGACCATCTCCCCGCGGCAGGCGGTGCGGATGGCGTCGATGATGACGGAATCGCGTTCGGCCTTGTTGATGACGCCGAGCACACCCGCCCGCGCGGCGGTCCGGACCAGATAGGGCTCCTCGCCGGAGGTGAACACGAGGACCTTGGTGATGCCGGCGGCGTGCAGGTCGGCGACATTGGCGGCCGGTGACGATCCGTCGGGCAGGCGAAGATCCAGGATGGCCATGTCGACGCCCACGCCCGAGTCCAGTAGTTCGCCGACGGTGGGGGCGGCCGCGACGATGTCGAGGTCGGGTTCGCCGTCGAGCAACTGGCGCAGTCCCGTGATCACGACTGTGTGGTCCTCCACGATGCCTATGCGGCATGCGGTCATCCATGCGGTCATCGTCGTCCCCTCCGTTTTCCGGCGTTGTGCCCCGGCGCCGCCTCGCAGTTGTTCGTCAGACTTAGAGATTAGGGCAGAACTACGACATTCCTCTCTGGACTCGGCACAGGGATTTTGCTCGTCAATAATTATTGACATCAGCGGTCGCGTCAATATAACCTGACAGTCATGCACGACGAACCAGTTGACAACGCAATGCGGGCGGAGTCACCCGACACCGAATCCCCTGACAGCAGTTCTTCGGACAATCTGGCCCGGTTGGCCGCCGACGACGACCCGAACCGCGGGCTCGGCGCGGTACGCGCCCTGCGCACCCTCGCCGACCGACTCGAAGAGGTTCAGGTGGCCAACGCCCGGAAAGCGGGCTGGAGCTGGCAACAGATCGCAGACATTCTGCAGGTCAGCCGGCAGGCCGTGCATCAGAAACACGCAAACGAACGCCGGCCCCGAGGGCCGGAAGGAGAAGAAGAACCATGATCGAACGATTCACGCGAGAAGATCGCATGATGCTTGCCTTCGCCGAACAGGAGGCCCGTGACCTCGGGCATCCGGCACTCGGCAACGACCATCTCGTTCTCGGGATGCTCTGCAACGCCCGCGGCCCGCTGTTCGGGCTGCTCGGCGAACGCGGCCTGGCGCTGCCCGGTGCCCGGGCCGTCGTGTCGGCCCACCGAGCCGCCCATCCCGCTGCCGACGCCGACCGCGACGCCGCCGCCGCACGCTACGACGAGGACCGGGACGCACTGCGCGCCATCGGTATCGACCTCGACAAGGTGCGCGAGGCGGTGCGTGGGAAGTTCGGCGACGACCTGTCCGAGGGCTGGGGCGGACGCCCCGGTGGCCGCGGCGACAAGCGCCGGGGCCGTGGCCCCAGGGGCCGTGGCCGACCAGGACCGGGCTTCGGTCCGGGCTGTGGCCCCGAAGGCCCTGATGGTCCCGAGGGCTTCGGTCCGGGTGGTCATGGGCCCGGTGCACACGGGCCCGGTGGTCACGGACCGGGAGGTTTCGGACCCGGCGGATTCGGACCGGGCGGGCCCGGGCCGCGCGGCTTCGGAGGAGCTGAGGGACCCGGCGGTCCCGGTCCCTGGGGGGCCGGCCGGGGACGCCGCGGACCACGCGGCCGCAGCGGCCGTCCGCGTTTCGACGCCGACGCCCGCGCCGCACTGCGTCAGGCGGCCGTCATCGCCCGGGACCGCGGCGACCGATCGATCACCGCGCAGCACCTGCTGCTCGGCATTATCGACGTCGCCGACGACGCCTCCCGCGCGGTGCTGGCGACGGCGACGGTCACCGTCGAGGAGCTGCGCCAGGCGGTCGTCGACTCGATGCCCCCCGTCGGTGCCGACGCCTGACCGGCTCTCAGCCCAGGTCGATCTGGACGGCGTGGGCCCGTTTGCGGGGGATCTGCACGGTGCCCACGCCGCGCAGCGAATAGCCGGTGCAGGTCGTGGTGATCGCGACCGTCGCCCCGGGCACGATGCAGGCGCCGACGAGTTCGGCCATGAACGCGTCGTCGGCCTGCGTGTCCTCGGACACCCAACGCACCCGTCCCGACACCGGTCTGCTCGCGCGGGGTACGTCCGGCAGCCGGGTGGCCGACGGTGTGGGCATCCGGCTGCTGCCGGGCTCCGGGATCGGATTGCCCCAGGGCGAGACCTGCGGTCCGGCAAGTGCCGACGCCGCGCCCTCGGCCGCGTCGTCGCTCATCACCTGGGCCCAGCGGCACGCCTCGGCGTGCGCCGCGAGCACCGGTAGCCCGAGCATGTCGACGAGTATCCGCTCGGCCAGCCGATGTTTGCGGGTCGAGGAAACGGCCAGCGCCAGTCCGTCGGAGGTGAGTTCCACCTGCCGGTCGGGGCCCACCCGCACCAGCCCGTCGGCCTGCAGTCGCCCGACCATCTGCGAGACCGTCGGACTCGACAGCCCGAGCCTGTCGCACAGCCTGGCGCGGCGCGCGGGCACACCGTCCTCGCCGAGGTTGTAGATGGTCCGCAGGTAGGCGACCGCCGTTTCCGACACCGCGTCGGCGGTCCGGGGCCTGGCTCTGGGGCTGCCGGGCGTCACCGCGTGTCCGGGTGCGGCGGTTAGGGTTGAGTGCTGGTACATACTCACCTGCCGTGTGAAGGGGACTTGGTCGGGACATGCGCATCCTGCTGGTGGAAGACGACCGCAACGTGGCCGAGACCGTCCGGCGGACGCTCGTGTCGCAGGGCTGGGTCGTGGAGGTCGCCGGTGACGGGGTATCGGGCCTGAACAGCGCCGTGGGTTCGCAGTTCGACGTGATCGTGCTCGACATCATGCTGCCGGGCCTCAACGGCTACGAGGTGGTTCGCCGGATGCGCGCCGCGAAGGTGTGGACGCCGGTGCTCATGCTGACCGCCAAGAGCGGGGAGTACGACCTGGCCGACGCGCTCGATCTCGGCGCCGACGACTATCTCACCAAACCGTTCTCGGTCGTCGTGCTGATCGCACGGCTGCGTGCTCTGGCCCGCAGGGGGGCGCCCGAACGTCCGGCGGTCCTGTCCGCCGGCGACCTCCATCTCGACCCGGCCGCACATACCGTCCATCGCGGCGATACCGAATTGGGTTTGACACCAAGGGAATTCGCGGTCCTGGAGGATCTCATGCGACACAAGGGGCAGGTCCGGTCCAAAGCCGACATCCTCGCCTCCGTATGGGACGCGGAAGTCGGTGGCGACGACAACCTGGTCGAGGTCTACATCAGTTACCTCCGCAGGCGCGTCGATGCGCCGTTCGGCCGCAAGGCGATAGAGACAGTCCGTGGGCACGGCTATCGGCTGGCCGCCGACGGTGGCGCGCACACCTCCTGAAAGGTATTCCAGTGCAACTAGATTCGCCGAGTTAGTCATTCAGGCACCCTTGTGGTTTCCGCAACCGCCCCGGTGTCAGGGAATTCCGGGGCGGGGAATTTCGGGGCAGGGGATTCCGGTTCGGGGGATTCCGGTTCGGCCCGGCCGTCGTCGTCCGGGGTCTGCGGTGCCAGCGGCAGCGTGATCGTGAAAGCGGCACCGCCGCCCGGATTGTCGGCGACGGACACGGTTCCGCCGTGGGCGCGCACGATCTCGGTCACGATCGCCAGGCCGAGGCCCGAACCGCCCTGCCCGCGGTCGCGCGAGTCGTCGAGGCGGACGAACCGGTCGAACACCCGGGCCTTGTCGGCGTCGGCGATGCCCGGACCGTCGTCGGCCACGGTGACCGTCACCCGGTGCTGGTGCTCGTCACGGGACATGCTGAACGACAACTGGTTTCGCGTGTGCCGGGCCGCATTGTCTGCGATGTTGCGGATGGCCCGGGTGAGCGTGCCGGGGTCGCCGTCGACGCGGGCCGCCACGATCGCCGACGACACTGCGGCCGGGGACAGCGCCCGCATCCGGGCCACCTCGGCACGCACCAGGTCATCGAGGTCGACCGGCTGCGTCCTGGCGCGCATACCGTGCTCGTCGGTACGGGCCAGGGTCAGCATGTCCTCGACGAGCCGTCCGAGCCGCTGTGCGTCCGGCAGCATGATCGTCTCTACGGTGTCGACGTCGATTGGTTGCCCGGTGGCGCGGGACAGGTCGAGCAGGCCGACGAGGGTGGTGAGCGGGCTGTTCAATTCGTGCGAGGCATCGTTGACGAACTGCAATTGCCGTGCCCGGGAATGCTCGATGCGTTCGAGCATCGCGTTCATGGTGCCCGCCAGTTCGGCGATCTCGTCACCGGTGTCCGGCACGGTCAGCCGCCTGCTGGTGTCTCCGCCGGAGATCGCATCGGCCTGCCTGCGGATGGATTCGACGGGCCGCAGCGCCCTGCCGACCAGGAAGTAGGTGAGCAGCGCGACCCCGATGATGATGCCGGGGAACACCAGACAGATGGTGTACCCGACCGTGAGGACCGAGGTGGTTATCGGCCCCTGGTCGGTGGTCACGAGCACGGTGAGCGGGCCGTCGGGGGTCTGCACCCCCACCGCGTTGACGGTGTACCGGTAGTCGTACCGGCCGATCACCTCGATATTGCGGACGACCTTGGTACGTCCTGGCGGCAGGCTCGCCAGCAGCGGCCGGACCCCCACCACGCTGGACTTCTGAACCTCGCCGGCGGCATCGATGATGACCACGTCGGCGACGTTGGGTGCCCTGGCCAGCATCATCGGCGTCATCGCGTTCAGGCCGTCGGCCTCGAGCGCCTCGGCGAGCTGATGCGCCCTGGTCGCACCCGCCGATTCGGCGTCGCGGATCAGGATGCGGTGCATCGTCAGCAACATGCCGGCCGCGGCCAGTGCCATCGCGACGGTCACCACGGCCGTGGCCACCAGCGTGAGCCGGGTGCGGACAGGACTGAGCCACCTGCGGGCGCCGGGCCCGCTGCTGTCGGTGGTGGACGGCACGTCGCCGACAGTAGGTCGGCCTCCGGTCCGGCCGCCACCGGTTCTCAGGATTCGCTAAGAACCGTCACTGCCGGCCATCTGGGCCCCGAGGCCGAACTCCTTGATCCCTGAGGCCGAAGCGACGAAGGCGCGAGGGACGCGTTAGGGCCGGTGAGGTTCACCCCTGACACCACCACGGCCACGAACAACACTCACCCCACGAGCAGCGCCACCGCCGTCGCCACCGACCACAGCAGCATCGCCCTGCCGGTGGTGGCCAGCGACACGATCAGCGCCGGCCCGATGCCGCCGGTGCGCACCGGCCCGGAGGCGACCCAGATCAGAGGTGCGGCGAACAGACCGATGAGCGCCCACCACGTCACCCCGGCCAGGGCCACGGACACGACCAGCGGCAAAGTCAGCAACGCGCCGAACAGGATGCGGGTGCGCGCGTCACCGAGCCGCACGGCCAGGGTGATCTTGCCCGATTCGGTGTCCGAGGGGATGTCGCGCAGGTTGTTGACCACCAGCACGGCGCTGGAGAAGCAGCCGACGGCGATCGCGCACACCAGCCCCACCCAGTCGACGGTGTCGGCGGTGACGAACTGCGTGCCCAGCACCGCGACGAGGCCGAAGAACACGAACACCGCTACCTCGCCGAAGCCGAGGTAACCGTACGGGGTGCTGCCGCCGGTGTAGAACCAGGCCCCCGCGATACATACCGCGCCGACCGCGACCAGCCACCACGCGGTACTGATCGCCAGCACCAGCCCGCACACCGCGGCCACCCCGAAGCACACGAAGGCGGCGCGTTTGACCGCCGCGGGCGCGGCCGCACCCGATCCGACCAGCCGCATCGGGCCGACCCTGTCGTCGTCGGTGCCGCGGATCCCGTCGGAGTAGTCGTTGGCGTAGTTGACGCCGACGATCAGCGACAGCGCCACCAGCAGCGCGAGCCCCGCCCGCCACCAGGACAGATCGCCCGCCGAGAGCTCACCCGCGGCATGTGCGGCGGCGCCGACGCCCGCGACGACGGGTGCGATCGCGTTGGGAAGGGTGTGCGGGCGTGCGCCCTGGATCCACTGCTGTGCGGTAGCCACGAACCGATCCTTACACGCGCCTGGCCACCTCACGACACCGGGAGACACGGCCCGGGGAGAAATGGCACAGGGAGAAATGGCACAGGGAAAAATTGCACCGGGAGACACGAGACACGCCGCGACACGCGGAACGGGTGAATCGGGTAGCGCTTTCGCGGCGGGCATGGCACACTATGTGAAGTCTCTTCCCGGAGACTTGCGCCCTGCCTGCATCCCCCC
>NZ_CALLZT010000205.1:0-10895 GCF_937858515.1 uncultured Gordonia sp.
GGCGTCGGACTGCTTGACGTTGACGTGCAGATCCCGGATTTCCAGAGTGGTCACAATTGATCCTTGACTAAAGATATGAGAACGACGGTGCTATTTGAACGAGAATGCTTGGGCTGTAAGCGGTTCCGTCACAGGACGACGAGTTTGAGTTCTTCCTCGATCGCGTCGGCCAGGCGCTGACGGATCTCCTGGACACCGATCTTGAGGATGATCTCCCCGAAGAAACCGAGAATCACCAGACGCCGTGCCTCGGCCTCGCTGATGCCGCGTGACTGCAGGTAGAACAGTTGCTCGTCGTCGAAACGTCCGGTGGCGCTGGCGTGTCCGGCACCGACGATCTCGCCGGTCTCGATCTCCAGGTTGGGCACCGAGTCCGCACGGGCACCGTCGGTCAGCACCAGGTTCCGGTTGAGCTCGAAGGTGTCGGTGCCCTCGGCCTCGGGGCGGATCAGCACGTCACCGATCCACACCGTATGCGCTTCCCGCAACCGGTCGCCGGAACCGTCACTCTGCAGCGCACCCTTGTACACCACGTTGGAACGGCAGTGGGGCTGGCTGTGATCGACGAGCAGACGCTGCTCGAGGTGCTGGCCGGCGTCGGCGAAGTACAGGCCCCACAGTTCGACGTCGCCGCCGGGTGCGTGGTAGCGCACCAGGGGCGAGAGCCGGACCAGATTGCCGCCGAGGCTGACCGCGAAATGCCGGACGATCGCGTCGCGGCCGACACCGATGTGGTGGGCGGCCACGTGCACGGCGTCATCGGCCCAGTCGTGCACGTTCACCACGGTGAGGTGGGCGTGATCGCCGACGACGAACTGGACATTCTCGGCATACGTCCCGCTGCCCTGCTGGTCGAGGACGATCACAGCACGGGCGAACGCCTCCAGCCGGATCTGGATGTGGCCGAAACCGACCTCACCGGCGCCGGGTCCGTCGACCTTGACGAAGACCGGTTCGGCGAGCTCGGTCTCCTTGGCCACGGTGATGACGGTGGCGTCGGTGAACGAGGAGAACGCTTGCGCGGCAACCCTGTCGAACGGCGCACCACCCTCGGCCAGACGCTGATCGTCGCGGCCGACGGTCTCCACTGTCACCCCGTCGGTCACGCCGTCGACGACGATCGACGGGTCGGCGGTGCGTACGGCGGTGCCATCGTGCAGGCCCCGCAGGCGGCGGAACGGGGTGAACCGCCACACCTCTTCACGCTGGTTGGGGATCTCGAAGGCGTTCACGTCGAACGAGGTGAACTGTTGTCCCTTGTTGACCTGGGCGGCAATGGTGCCGGGCGCCTCGTCGGCGCGCGGAAGCGTGGGGTCTGCCATCAGCCGACGGCTCCTTCCATCTGCAGTTCGATGAGTCGGTTGAGTTCGAGTGCGTATTCCATCGGCAGTTCC
Source organism: uncultured Gordonia sp. (assembly GCF_937858515.1). Lineage (NCBI taxonomy): Bacteria > Bacillati > Actinomycetota > Actinomycetes > Mycobacteriales > Gordoniaceae > Gordonia > uncultured Gordonia sp. The sequence continues at coordinate 1,395 of NZ_CALLZT010000205.1, forward strand.
TTGGCGATGGGCTCGACGAAGCCGCGCACCACCATAGCCATCGCCTCGTCCTCGGTGAGGCCGCGGCTCATCAGATAGAACAGCTGATCGTCGCTGACCTTGGACACCGTGGCCTCGTGGCCCATCGTGACGTCGTCCTCGCGGATGTCGACGTACGGGTAGGTGTCGCTGCGCGAGATCGTGTCGACGAGCAGCGCGTCGCACTTGACCGTCGATCGGCTGCCGTAGGCGCCGCTGTTGATCTTGATCAGACCGCGGTAGGAGGCCCGGCCACCGCCGCGCGCCACCGACTTGGACACGATGTTGCTCGAGGTGTGCGGGGCCAGGTGCACCATCTTGGAACCGGTGTCCTGATGCTGTCCCTCACCGGCGAACGCCACCGAGAGCACCTCGCCCTTGGCATGCTCACCGGTCAGCCAGACGGCCGGGTACTTCATGGTGACCTTGGAGCCGATGTTGCCGTCGATCCACTCCATGGTGGCGCCCGCCTCGGCCTTGGCCCGCTTGGTGACCAGGTTGTAGACGTTGTTCGACCAGTTCTGGATGGTGGTGTAGCGGCACCGGCCGCCCTTCTTGACGATGATCTCCACGACGGCCGAATGCAGCGAATCGGTCTTGTAGATCGGGGCGGTGCAACCCTCGACGTAGTGCACGTAGGCGCCCTCGTCGACGATGATCAGCGTGCGCTCGAACTGGCCCATGTTCTCGGTGTTGATACGGAAGTAGGCCTGCAGCGGGATGTCGACATGCACGCCCGGCGGCACGTAGATGAACGAACCACCCGACCACACCGCGGTGTTGAGCGCGGAGAACTTGTTGTCACCGGCCGGGATCACCGAACCGAAGTACTCGCGGAACAGTTCGGGATGCTCACGCAGACCCGAATCGGTGTCGAGGAAGATGACGCCCTGCTGCTCGAGGTCCTCGCGGATCTGGTGGTAGACCACCTCGGACTCGTACTGCGCGGCCACACCGGCGACCAGACGCTGCTTCTCGGCCTCGGGGATGCCCAGCTTGTCGTAGGTGTTCTTGATGTCCGCGGGCAGTTCGTCCCAGGTGGTGGCCTGCTTCTCGGTGGAGCGCACGAAGTACTTGATGTTGTCGAAATCGATGTCGTCGAGTCCGGCGCCCCAGTGCGGCATCGGCTTGCGGTCGAAGATCCGCAGCGCCTTCAGGCGCGCTTCGAGCATCCATGCGGGCTCGTTCTTCTTGCCGGAGATGTCGGCGACGATCGCGTCGGAGAGTCCACGCTGCGCCGCGGCGCCCGCGGCGTCTGAGTCGGACCAGCCGTAGCCGTAAGTACCCAGCGAGGCGATGGTCTCTTCCTGCGTCATCCCCGTCGGTGCGGGATCGGTGACTGTCATGACGTTGCCTTTCGAGGTGACGGGTGGTGAGCGGCCGCGGGCTGTGCGGTCTTTCGCTCGGCAGAGAATGTCGCTGATGATCCTGGTCGTCGGGGCGGGTCGGCGGTCGATCCGGAGGCACCGACCGTTCCGAGGGCGATCAGCGGTACGTGCGTGGTGCAGGCGCAGTCACCGTTGGCGATGGTCGCCAAACGCTGAACATGTGTGCCGAGCAACTCGGTGAACACCGCGGTTTCGGCCTCGCACAGCTCGGGAAAGTCTTCGGCGACATGCGCGACCGGGCAATGATGCTGGCAGATCTGGATGCCGTTGCCGACCTGCCGGGTGTTGGCGGAGAACCCAGCGCTGGTGAGCGCGTCGGCGATGCCCTCCACCGTTCCCGCCACCGATCCGCTCTCCGCGGGCACCACATCGGCGACGATGCGCGTGATCCGATCACGGGCGAAGTCCTCGACCGCCTGCTGCCCGCCGACATTGCGCAGTGCCCGCAACGCGGCACCGGCCAGATCGTCGTACGCGTGGCGCAGCTTCCCGCGGCCAGTCGGGGTCAACTGGAACCATTTGGCGGGACGGCCGCGGCCGCGCTGACCGTATCCCGACGACGACGCCTCGACATCCCCCGCGGCCGCCAGCGCGTCCAGGTGTCTGCGCACCCCCGCCGCGCTGATACCGAGCCGATCGGCGATCTCACCGGCGGTCAGCGGTCCGTCCTCGACGAGCAGTGACACCACGGCAGCACGGGTCTGCCCGTCGTGCACGGTTGGTGCGGCCAGGTCGTTCAAGTCTTCTCCGGAACGTCCCGACCTGCGGTTGCGGCGTCGACGGGCGTCCTTCACCGGTACTTCGGTCGTCTCGCCCACGGATTTCACAACACAAGTGTGTCGTAATTGATTCCCGACTGCCAGCAAGGGTGGCCTTACCCGACCGGTCCAGGTTGTCGACCGCAAAGCCCACTAGAGTTCTCGCTGTGCACGCGACGCATCCCCCGGAGCAGACGCCGCCCAGGCCACGGGCCGGGCGCCGCGTCGCGGCTTACCTGGGTCTGCGCCGCGAACGAGCGCAACCCGATGCCGATACCATCGGCGACTACGGCAAGACGCTCGCCAGGCTCCACGACGACGAACGCGAGGTCGGGCCGCTCAACGCACGGGAAAATCTTCTGCTGGGCCGCATCAAGATCTTCGGTGCCACCGGATCGATCCTGTTGCTCATCGGATCGCTGGGCACCGGTCAGATCCCGGTGCTGCAAAATCCTGTCGCCGGTACCCGCGTGCTGTCACTCCCGTCGCGGATGTGGAGTACATCACTGACGCTCACCGTCGCCGGCACCATCATGCTCGTGCTGGCGTGGCTGCTGATCGGGCGATTCGCGGTCGGCCGCCTCAGCGTCGAAGTACTGGCCGGGCGCAGTCCCGCGCGTCGTATGACCCGCAAGCAGGCCGACAGGACTCTGCTGCTGTGGAGCATCCCTCTGGCGGTGGCGCCCCCGATCATCAGCAAGGACGTCTATTCCTACCTGGCGCAGAGCGCAATCGCCCATCGCGGCATGGACCCCTACGTCGTCAGCCCGCTGAGAGGGCTGGGGGTCGATCACGTACTCACCAGGTCGGTACCCAATCTGTGGCGGGACACACCTGCACCGTACGGCCCGTTCTTCCTGTGGATCGGTGAAGGCATCACCGCGATCACCGGCAACAACATCACCGCGGCGGTGTTTCTGCACCGACTGGTCGCGTTGCTCGGTATCGCGCTCATCGTGTGGGCTCTGCCGCGGCTGGCGCGCAGGTGCGGGGTGTCCAGTGTCGCGGCCATCTGGCTCGGCGCCATGAATCCGCTGGTTATCATCCACCTGGTCGGCGGCATCCACAACGAGGCACTGATGCTCGGGCTGATGCTCGTAGGCATGGAAGTCAGCTTCCGGGCCATCTACGGCGCCCGGCGATTACGGCGGCCCGGCGCGTGGCTGCCGAGTCAGGCCGGGTGGTTGCTGATCGCCGGTGGTGCGCTCATCGCCGCCTCATCCATGGTGAAGATCACATCGTTGCTCGCGATGGGCTTCGTCGGCCTGGCACTGGCCCAGCGCTGGGGCGCCACCCTGCCCGCGCTCCGGCACGCGCCCATCGGGCAGTGGTGGCACAGATCACGCCGGTCGGTGATCGCGCTCTCATTGTCGGCGGCCTTCCACACCGCCGTGCTCGTGGCGGTGATGGCGGTGATCGGCCTGATCACCGGTCTCGGTTTCGGCTGGATCCACACCGTAACGACCGGCGGAGTGGTGCGGTCGTGGATGTCGCTGCCCACCGCGGTGTCGGTGGTCACCGGCGGCGTAGGACAATCACTCGGACTCGGTGACCACACGCAGACCATTCTCGACACCGCCCGGCCGCTGGCGCAGGTCGTGGCCGGTCTTTTCATCATCCGCTGGATGCTGGCCACCCTCAGCGGCCGGATCCATCCACTCGGCGCGCTCGGCGTGTCCATGGCCACGTTCATCGCGTTCTTCCCCTTCGTGCAACCGTGGTACCTGCTGTGGGCGGTGATCCCGCTGGCCGCCTGGGCCACCCGACCGTGGTTCCGGTTGCTGACCATCCTCATCAGTGCCCTGATCGCGGTGGTGGCATTGCCGACCGGCGCGAACACGGGTGCGGTCTTCATCGCCTCGGGTGTGCTGGCCGGTGTGATCGTCGTCGGTGTTCTCACCGCGATCTTCTTCGAGAACGTCGGCATCCCCCGACGTTTCGCTCGCTCCGGACCATCGCGGCCGGGCCGCCTTTTGTCCCGGACGCGCCACGAGGAATAGGCTGACTGCCGTGCGTTCCACGACCGCCCCCTCGGGCGCCACCACCGGCGATCGAACGGCAGATCACCGGCCATCGGAACCGACGAGTCCCGCCGGGGAGCATGCCTTGAGCGTCACCGGACTGGTCAAGCGCTGGGGATCGACAGCGGCTGTCGACGGTCTCGATCTCACGGTCCCGCACGGCTCGGTGCTGGCTCTGCTCGGCCCCAACGGCGCGGGAAAGACCACCACTGTGGAGATCTGCGAAGGCTTCCGGACCCCTGACGAGGGCCAGGTCCGCGTACTCGGTCTCGACCCTATCTCCGACAGCGACGCCCTGCGGTCCCGGATCGGGGTGATGCTGCAAGGCGGTGGTGCCTACACCGGCGCCCGCGCCGAGGAGATGGTGCGCCTGTGCGCCTCGTACTACCGCGACCCGATCGATCCGCAGTGGCTGCTCGACGTCCTCGGACTGCGCGAGGCGGCCCGTACGTCGGTACGGCGGTTGTCGGGCGGGCAGCAGCAACGCCTTGCGCTCGGCTGCGCCATCGTCGGGCGTCCTGAACTCGTATTTCTCGACGAACCGACCGCGGGCCTGGATGCGCACGCGCGAATCATGGTGTGGGAGCTGATCGACCGGCTCCGCGCCGACGGCGTGTCGGTACTTCTGACCACCCACATGATGGATGAGGCCGAGGAACTCGCGGATCGGGTGGTGATCATCGACCACGGACGTAAGGTCGCCGAGGGCACCCCCGCCGACCTGACCCGTAGGGGCGCCGAGAACGAACTGCGCTTCACCGCGCCCCGGGGGCTGGACCTGAGCCCGCTCGACGTTGCCCTGCCCGAGGGGTATGCCAGTTCCGAGCCTTCGCCGGGTAGCTACCTCGTTGTCGGCCCGATGACCCCGCAGGTGCTGGCCACGGTCACCGCGTGGTGCGCGAGGATCAACGTGCTGGTCACCGATCTGCGCGTCGAAAGCCGGAGCCTCGAAGACGTTTTCCTCGGACTGACCGGGAAGGATCTGCGGGGATGAGCACTCATGCATCGGGTCGGACACAGGCCGCCAACAGATTTCCGGCCGGGGCCTTCTCGCCCGCGCCACGGCCCGCACCGATCACCACGATCCTCGCCGCCCAGTCCCGGCTCGAACTCAAGCTGCTGCTGCGCAACGGCGAGCAACTGCTGCTGACCATGTTCATTCCGATAACCGTGCTGATCGGGCTGTCCCTGCTGCCTGTCGACACCGGACTCGGCGCGACGGTCGGCGAACGTGCCGATGTGATGGTCCCGGCCATCATGACGGTTGCGATCATGTCCACGGCGTTCACCGGCCAGGCCATCGCGGTGGGTTTCGACCGCCGGTACGGCGCCCTGAAAAGGCTCGGCGCCACACCGATTCCGCGCTGGGGCATCATCGCGGGCAAGTCCATCGCCGTCGCGGTGGTCGTGGCATTGCAGGCGGTGATCCTGGGCGCCATCGGACTCGCCCTCGGCTGGCGCCCGGAGATCGCCGGACTCGCCCTGGGGGCGGTGATCATCGCGCTGGGCACCGTGACGTTCGCCGCGCTCGGCCTGTTGCTCGGCGGCACGCTCAAAGCCGAGATCGTGCTGGCGCTGGCAAACCTCCTGTGGTTCGTCCTGATCGGGATCGCAAGCCTGACCATCATCGACTCCGGCGTCCCCGACGCGGTTCGCTGGGCAGCCCGCTGCGTTCCGTCGGGTGCGCTGACCGAAGCTCTCAGTCAGGCGACGGCCGGGAGTTTCGACGTATTCGGCATCGGCGTGTTGCTGCTCTGGGCGGGGGTCGCCGGCGCCCTGGCCGTGAGGTGGTTCAAGTTCGAATGAGTTCTGTCACAACGCACAACTCCCCTTCCACGGGTGCCGTCCCGGAAGGTATGCCCGACCGAAAACCGTCCTTCCTCGACCGGATCCCCGGCTTCGCCCGCCCGACCGACCGGTTCGTGACCGGCTGGGCCATCGCACTACTCGTATCCAATATCGGGATCGTGGCCACCGGTGGCGCGGTGCGGCTGACCAAGTCGGGACTCGGCTGCCCGACGTGGCCGCGGTGCACCGCCGAATCGGTGGTCCCGCACGCCGAGTTGGGTATTCACGGCGTGATCGAGTTCGGCAACCGGATGCTCACCTGGGTGCTGACAGTGATCGCCATCGCCACCGTGATCGCAATCTGGCGACGGCGTCCGATCGTCCGCTTCGACCGCCGGCTGTCGGTGCTGCTCGCCCTCGGCATCCCCTTCCAGGGAGTCATCGGGGGCATCACCGTGCTCACCGACCTCAACCCGTGGGTGGTGGCGCTGCATTTCCTGTTGTCGATGGCCTTGGTCTCCGGCGCGACGTGGCTGGTGTACCGGCTGCGGCACCCCCACGAACAGTCCGACGTCTCCCCCGGCCTTCCGACCCGGCTGGGCCGTGATCTGTCCTGGTTCGTCTACGCGATGACCTGGGCGGCAACCTATCTGGGTACGGTGGTCACAGGCTCCGGACCGCACGCCGGCGACGAGGACGCACCACGCAACGGCCTGGACCCGGCGAATGCCACCCAGTTGCACGCCGATGCCGTGTTCATCCTGCTCGGCGCCGCCATCGCACTGGTGATCGGTACCCGCGCCGCGCGCCTGCGGCAGTTCCGTACCACCCTGGTGTTCCTCGGCCTGCTGCTGTCACAGGGGCTCATCGGGGCCATCCAGTACGCCACCGACCTGCCGATCGCGCTGGTGATCGCGCATATGACCGGCAGCGCGTTGCTCGTCACCGGGGCGACCTGGCTCGTCATCTCATTCAGCCGCGGCAGTCACGAGACCGAGCTCTGACCCGACCTGGGTCAGAGCTCCAGAATCCGGCGACAGCTGCCGCCCCACCGGGCGCGGCCAGGCCGGTCCGTCAGCCCAGGCCGGGGTCGCGGTAGGTGGGATTGACGATCTTGGTGTTGCGGGCCTTGGGGAAGCGCTTCTGGTTGGCGACCCAACCAGCCATCTTCGCGTAGTGGCCCTTCTGTGGGGTGACCGTCGAGATCAGCTCACGATCCCACTCGGGCGCCTCCTCCAGCCCGTCGACGACATCGATGACGGCCTTGGCCGTGGCCAGGTCGTTCACCACGCGGTCACCGAGTACCCCGCCGGACTCCCCGACCAGGGTCACCCGTACTCCGGCCGCACCGATCGGCTGCAGCACGGCCTTGGCCGAACCGCCCTCGCGCGCCACGAAACCACGGACAGCCGCGAGAACTTCCTTGGGTGCGGTCACCGTCGGGGTGTTCTGCTGGAGGGCTTCGGTATCGGTCGAGGGCGCGTCAGTCATGCCGGTCAGCATACCGGCCGCCGGGTGCGGACCGTGTACAACAGTGGCATGCGTGCGATACAGGTCACGACCCACGGTGGTCCGGAAGTTCTGTCCCTGACCACAGTCGACGACCCGACACCCGCCCTCGGCGAGGTACTGGTCCGCACGGGAGCTGCAGGTGTGAACTTCATCGACACCTACCTACGCCGGGGCATGTATCCCTCCGTGCCGCCGTACATTCCGGGATCGGAGATCGCCGGCACCGTGGTTGCCGCCGGTCCGGACGTGACCGGCCTCGGCTTGGGTGAGCGGGTCGCGACGGTGAACGCGGTCGGCGGCTACGCAGAGCTTGTCGCCGTACCGGCCGAACGCACCGTCAGGCTTCCCGACGACGTACCCGACGACATCGCCGGATCGTCGATGCTGCGCGGCCTCACCGCGCACTACCTCCTCGACGGCAGCGCACATCCACGCGAAGGCGACACCGTGCTGGTGCACGCCGGCGCCGGTGGTGTCGGGCTGATTCTCACCCAGCTCGCCAAGCTCCGCGGCCTGCGGGTCATCACCACCGTCTCCTCCGACGAGAAGGAGTCGCTGTCTCGCGAGGCCGGTGCCGACCATGTGCTGCGGTACGGCGACGACCTGGCCGCGGAGGTACGCGACCTCACCGCAGGTGAGGGGGTGACGGTGGTCTACGACGGCGTCGGTGCCGACACCTTCGAACAGTCCCTGGCCTCGACTGCGGTCCGGGGCACGGTGGTGCTGTACGGGGCGGCAAGCGGACCGGTACCGCCGTTCGACCTACAACGCCTCAACGGCCTGGGGTCGCTGTCGGTGACACGCCCGACGCTGGCCCACTTCATCGCAGACCCTGACGAGTTGGCCTGGCGCGCGGGCGAACTGTTCGGGACCATCGCCGAGGGCAATGTCCGGGTGCGCGTGGGGCAACGCTACGCGCTCTCCGGCGCCGCCGAGGCACATCGCGACCTGGAGGCACGGATGACGACAGGGAGCACCGTTCTGATTCCCTGATCGCGGTCCCGGGAAGACTCAGAAGAAGTCGGCGATCGTCTTCATGTTGACGACGGCATCGATGGCCAGACCGCAGAACAGGATGGCCAGGTACTCGTTGGACTGCAGGAATACCTTGAGCGGCGCGACCTCGGCGCCCGCCCGGGTTTCGCTGTACAGCTTGTGCACGCGGCTCAGGAACCAGCCGCCACCGAGCACGGATATCGCCAGGTAGATCCAGCTGGTCGCCGGGATCAGCACCAGTGAGGTGACGACGGTGGCCCAGGTGTAGAAGAGCATCTGCCGGGTGACGCGTTCCTCGGTCGCGATGACAGGCAGCATCGGCACCCCAGCCGCCTTGTAATCCTCCTTGTAGCGCATGGCCAGCGCCCAGGTGTGCGGCGGTGTCCAGAAGAAGATGACCAGGAACAACACGATCGGTTCCCAGCTGAGCGAGCCGGTGACCGCGGCCCAGCCGACCAGCGTCGGCATGCACCCGGCCGCGCCTCCCCACACCACGTTCTGCCAGGTCCGGCGTTTGAGGATCATGGTGTAGACACCGACGTAGAAGGCGATCGTCGCCAGCACGAGCAGTGAACTGAGCAGGTTGGCGGCCGTCCACAACACGATGAACGACGCGATACCCAGCACGATGCCGAAGATGAGTGCGGCCCGTGTCGAGACCGCGTGCCGGGCGATCGGTCGGCGTGCGGTGCGTTTCATCTTCTGATCGATGTCCGCGTCGGCGACCATGTTGAGGGTGTTGGCGCTGCCCGCACCCAGCCAGCCGCCGATCAGGGTGAAAGCGATCAAGGGAAGGTCGACCTCGCCGCGGTCCGCCTGCAGCATGACCGGGATCGTCGCCACCAGCAGCAGCTCGATCACGCGAGGTTTGGTGAGTGCGACATAGGCGAGCACGGTGTCGCGCACTCGTCGCGGCACAGACTGCTTGCCCGAACCCTGCGGTACCGAGGTCTCTCGGGGGGCGGCGGAGGACGATCCGCTCACATGTTCCCCAATCCTCACTGGCACTCCTCGTCTGCC
>NZ_CALLZT010000206.1:0-17771 GCF_937858515.1 uncultured Gordonia sp.
AGGTACTGCGCGCGCATCGCACGCTCCTCCACCACGCCGGTGAGCTGCAGCATCCGGTCGGCCAGCGTCGACTTTCCGTGATCGATGTGGGCGATGATGCAGAAGTTCCGGATCCGCGATGGGTCGGTGAAGGTGGTGTCGGCGAAGTTGGGAATCTCTACTGCTCCTTCAGCGGGTGCCTCGACTGGCACAGGTCACCGTCCAGTTTCCCACACCCGGTCGATAGGGTCGCCGCATGACCGAACCCGCACCCGTCCCACCACCACCGGACGAGCGTCACCGGCCGACGGCCCGCCAACCGGAGACTCCGCGATTTGTGTCGTATGGCGCGACAAGTCGCGGAGTCTGCGGTTAGGCAGTTAGGGCTTGGCGGATGCAGTCAGTGACGTACTCGGGGCGGTCGGTGAGGTCGGCCCAGGTGAAGTTGATCACTGTCCAGCCGGCGGTGATCAGTGCGTTGCGGCGGGTCCTGTCGCGTTGAAAGGCGCGCGCTCCGCCGTGACTGGCGAAGCCGTCGATCTCGACGGCGAGCATCTTCTCCGGAAACGCAACGTCGACGTAGTATCCGGCGGTCGGATAGTTCGCGACCCAGCCACGAATCCGCGCCCGACGCAACAACGTAGCCATTACACGTTCGGCCGCCGACCGCGCACCGTCTCCGACACCTTCCAAAAGGCGAACCATCTCCGGGTGGCCCGATCTCCCGCGACGACGCCCGGCAGCCGCGTGCAATTGCGCGATCGACACCCGATGCAGTAGGAGCGCGTTGTCCACCACCTCGGCACCGCCTTCTACAGCCCCTTCCAGCGCCGACAGCGGAACCCCGATGACCGGCAGACCTACCCGGGTAACGACGTCGGCGTCCTCCAGATCCCGGTATCGCAGCCGCACCGACTTCCGGACCGCCAGCACATTCTTGCTGGGCGGAACGGTCACGGTGATGATCCTCGGCGCCTGGTCGGCCAGCCCGTGCCAATACGCCGCACCGAGGCCCGACAGGACCGCGGACTCACCCAAAATCAACGTCTCGACCCGGAGTCGGGTTCGTGCGGTCTGCGGATGGTCGGCGATGCTGTACACCCCATTACCGTGGCTGCGCCACTCGCCCGCCCTGACCCGCCGATACACCGACGACCGTGACATCCCGGCGTCAAGCGCTGCGTCGATCGTGACGACTCCGTCGTGCTCAAGAGCAAGCTTGCGTAACACGGCGGGCATCTGCACGCGAATCAGACGCACCAACCGGCCCAAAGGTTCCATTTCGCCCGAAAACTCCGCGTTTTGTAGCGCGAGGCGACACAAAACGCGGAGTTTCCGATGGCTTACCGTGAGCACATGACTGTGGTGGCGGATGTGGTGCGGCCCGACGGGGTGGCGCGCGGGGTGGTGGTGCTCGCGCATGGGGCGGGCGGGAATCGGGACGCGGCGATCCTGCGCGGTTACGCCGACGCGCTGTGCGCGCGGGGGCTGGTTGTCGCGCGGATCGATCTGCCGTACCGGCAGGAGCGGCCGAAGGGGCCGCCGAGTCCGTCTAAGGCGGCAGCCGACCGGGACGGGATCCGGGAAGCGTGCGAGCTGTTCCGCGACGAATCCGAGGGACCGTTGATCGTCGGCGGGCATTCGTATGGCGGCAGGCAGGCGTCGATGCTGGTGGCCGAGGATTCCGAGGTCGCCGACGGGCTGCTGCTGTCGTCGTATCCGCTGCATCCGCCCGGTAGGCCCGAACGGATGCGCACCGAACATCTGCCGGAGATCGCGGTGCCGACGCTGATCGTGCACGGCACCCGTGACCCCTTCGCCACCAGCGACGAAGTCGCCGACGCCATCGGCCTGTTCACCGCCCCGGTACAGGTGGTCGAGGTCGTCGCACCCCACGACCTGAAACCGGACAAGACCGGTGTCGCCGAACTCACCGCCGACGCCGTCGATGAATTTCTCCTCAACCGGAAGGACCGCTACGGCTGACGCTGACCGGATCCTCAGGCGAGGCGGGTGATCTCGACGACCACGTCGAGGTCTGTGGCGCCGCCGCCTGTGTACACACCACGCAGCGGTGACACATCTGCGTAGTCCCGGCCCACGCCCACCGATACGTGGCGTTCGGTGATCGGGGTGTCGTTGGTGGGGTCGAAGCCCCACCAACCGCCCGTCCATGCCTCGATCCAGGCGTGACTCTGTCCCGCGACCGTCTTGTCGATCGGCGCCTTGGGGTCCGGGTGCAGATAGCCCGACACATAGCGCGCCGGGATGCCGAGCGACCGCAGCATCAGCAGGGTGAGGTGTGCGTAGTCCTGGCAGACGCCTTTGCGTTCGTTCCAGGCGTCGACGGCGGTGGTGTGCACGCCGGTGGTTCCGGGAACGTACTCCATCTCGCCGTACACGTACTTGCAGATCGCCTCGACCGCTTCCTCCGGCGTCTTGCCTCTGGCCAGACGCTTGGCCGCCGCCGCCAGGCTCCGGTTCTTGGGCACATACGCGGTGTTGGTGAGCATCTCGTCGTAGCGGTCCACGATGTGTTCGGCGTGCAGGTCGTCCCACGACGCCTGCTTCTCGGGGCGCTCACTCGCCTCGGTCTCCACTACCGACAGACCCGACACCTCCAACTCGTTGTGTGGGGCGTGCAGATCGAATGCCGTCACCGCCGATCCCCAGTAGTCGGTGTACCGGTACGCACGCGAGGCGGGCACCGTTTCCACGCGATTGACGATGACGTTCTGCCTGTGGTCGCTCCGCGGCGTCAGACGGGCCTCGTTGTACGACGAGGTCACCGGACTCTTGTAGGCGAAGCCCGTCGAATGGACCACTCGCAGACGCCAACTCACAGTTCACTCTCCTCGATAGCGAGTACTTCGCCGTCACTCACCCGAGCGTCGGCCCACGCGACATACGGTGACACGTGGAAGTATTGATTCGTCACGGCCTCGTTGACGGCGCGACAGGTGTCCTGCAGATCCAGCAGCCGCTCCTCGAGTCCGTCGAGCAGGTCGCCCGAGTCCAGGAACTCCAGCGAACTCCGCGCCCGCCCCAGAAGCAACAACGCCTGGGCCTGCGCACCGACGCGACTGGGGCCCTTCCCCAGTTCGGACAGATTGCGTTCGGCCACACACAGCGCATGGAACACCGATCGTGGGAAAAGCCGGTCCAGCAACATGAATTCGAGTACCTTCTCGGCGTCGATCACGCCTCGGTAGGTACGCAGGTACGTGTCGTGGGCTCCCGCGGACACCAGCACGCTCACCCATTGTGGTGACGTGGCGCGCTCGCCGGCGCGCGAAAGCACCATGCGGATGGTCATGTCGACGCGTTCGATGGACCGTCCGAGCAGCAGGTAGCGATACCCGTCGTCGTGGCTGAGAGTGGCGTCGGCCAGTCCGGAGAACATTGCCCCACGGTTCTTCACATACGAAAGAAACTCGTGCGGACCGAGTGTGCGGGCCCGTTCCTCGGCATCGACGAGCCCGTTGTAGGTGGTATTCAGGCACTCCCACATCTCGGACGATGTGACTTCTCGTGCGCCACGGGCGTTCTCACGCGCGGCATGAATCAGGTCGACGATCGACCCGAACGAATCCTGGTCGTAGGCAACACGTTCGGTGAGGGTGAACACGTCCGCGGGCACGTTCGGATCGGGGGCCTGCAATCCGAGCACCTGGATCACCCGCCGGGCCGAACGGTCGACGTCGACGGTGGAATCCTCCAGGATCTGATGGATCGCGACGTCGAGGATGCGTGCCATGTCATCGGCGCGTTCGACGTATCTGCCGATCCAATACAGGGATTCGGCATTTCTGGCCAGCATCATTGCCCGCCGCCTTCCTGTCCTGTGCGGACCTGTGCGGGTGCCGCGATCGGCCCTTGTTGTTGTTGCTGCTGGGTCTGCGTGTGGATGGGCTCGGGTGCGCTTTCCGCCGGCCGCGCCGCGACCCGGCTCGAGACCACCTTGGCACCGGCGAGTTCGCGCTCACCCCCGGAGCCACGGGCGGCCAGCACCCAGGTGTCCTTGGAGCCGCCTCCCTGGCTGGAGTTGACCACCAACGAACCCTCGGGCAGCGCCACGCGCGTCAGGCCACCGGGGAGCACCCATACCGATTCGCCGTCGTTGACGGCGAACGGGCGCAAATCGACATGCCGCGGCCGCATCCGTTCACCGATCTTGGTGGGGACCGTCGACAACTGCACGACCGGTTGCGCGATCCAGCCGCGCGGATCATTGCGGACCTTCTTCGCCAGTACGTCGAGTTCGGCCTTCGTCGCATCCGGGCCGAACACGATCCCGTAACCGCCCGATCCCTCAACTGGTTTGACGACGAGCTCGTCGATGCGGTCGAGAACCTCTTCGCACTCGTCCGGAAGCCAGCACCGCAGGGTGTCGACGTTCTTGAGCGACGGCTTCTCGCCCAGGTAGTACTGGATGATCTCGGGCACATAGGTGTAGATGAGTTTGTCGTCACCGACGCCGTTGCCCACCGCACTCGAGATGACCACGTTGCCGGCGCGGGCGGCGTTGAGCAGGCCGGCCACCCCCAGCATCGAGTCAGGGCGGAACTGCATCGGGTCGAGGAAGTCGTCGTCGATGCGGCGATAGATGACATCGACCCGCTGCTCACCCTCGGTGGTGCGCATGTACACGACGTTGTCGCGGCAGAACAGGTCACGGCCCTCGACGAGTTCGACGCCCATCAGCCGAGCCAGCAGCGAATGCTCGAAGTACGCCGAATTGGCCACGCCCGGAGTGAGAACCACGATGTTGGGGTCGGCCTCGTTGAACGCCGCCGACGCCCGCAGCGCGCGCAGCAGATGGCTCGGATAGTCGCCGACCGCCCGCACCCTGTGCGAGGCGAACAGGTCCGGAAACACCCGCGCCATGGTGCGCCGGTTCTCGATCACATACGACACACCCGACGGCGAGCGCAGGTTGTCCTCCAGCACCCGGAACTCGCCGTTCTCGTCGCGAATGAGGTCGATACCGGCGACGTGGATGCGAACCCCGTTGGGCGGGCGGATATTTGCCGCCTGCCGGTGAAAGTGCTCACACGAGTGGACAAGTCGTTTGGGCAGCACCCCATCGCGCAGGATCTCCTGCGTGCCGTACACATCATCGAGGAACAATTCGAGCGCTTGCACACGCTGGGCGATGCCGCCCTCGAGTTTGGTCCATTCGGCTGCCGAGATGACGCGCGGCAGAACGTCGAGTGGGAACGGCCGTTCCTTTCCCGACAGCGAGAACGTCACGCCCTGGTCGATGAATGCCCTTCCGAGAGCATCGATCCGGGCGTCGAGGTCTTCGCGACTGGATTCTGCCAACGCCTTGAAGATGCCGCGGTATGCCGGGCGTACCTCACCGCCGGCGTCGAACATCTCGTCGTAGGGCTTTCCGAACGACGGCGCGCCGGTGTAGCCGCCGAAGAACGTGCTCTCGATCTCGCGTGGCTGGGTGGTCGCGGGCTTCGAGCGTTTGGCCGGAGTTCTGGGTTTTGTTGCCTTGGCCGAGGCTGTTGCGGGCTTGGGCTGGGCAGCCTTGGCGGGGGTACGCTTGGCGGCCTTCGTTGTCGACGCGGCACTCATAACTTGACATGGTGCTACAAAAACCCGAACTCGGCAGGACTGTTGAGCGACTGACCCGCGAGAGGACGCCCCGGGACACCAGATTTTGCCGCGCTACCGCAGTTTTCGCCGAACGCCCAACGCCCGGCGCCGTACGCGGCGCACCACATTCGCCGTTCGTGTCTGCCAGTGCTGGCGGGTCTTCGGCAGGGCTGCCGACTGGACGAGAGCGGCCACCCTGCCCCACCCGACGTCGAGCCCCCCGGCGTCGGTCAGCGCCTCGGTTCGTTCGTCCGTCGGGTCGACTGCAAGATCGTCGAGATCGCCGACCACCCGGTAGCCGGCTGCCGCGATGTCGGCGATCATCGCGTGGCTGTGTTCGGCCGCCCACCGCAGATGTTCGCCCGACAGCCGCTGTGCACGGCCCTCGCGTTCGGCGAACAGGATTTCGCCGATGATCTGTCCCTTCATCACCCGCTCGTACCGCCGCCACTCGATGTCGTCGGGTTGCAGCCGGGTGTTGAGTCTCCGCACGAATTCGGTCTGCGCCGCCGAGAGCGACGAGTTCAGGTCGGGCACCGGAATGGTCAGCGCAGCCGGGTCGACGCCGATGACCGACAGGAAACGGTTCCAGAGGTCGTCTCCGGTGCGGGTCTTCGGCACCGTGATCACGTGCACCCGTTCGGCACCGACGAACGGTGCCCAGGTGCGCAGGATTCGTACATAGTCCTGGAATTCCCAAAAGGGTTCCTCGCGGCCGGCAGCCATTTCGGAGGTTCCAGGTGCGTGGGCGAGCACGGAGTCGACAAATTCGCCGATGGTCGCGGTGCGCTGATTCTTGACGTTCTCCTGCCACACCGACGGCAGCTGCCGACCCAGATCGCGGACGGTCACCAGCACGTGCACCTCGTCGGCGAAGCTCAGATCGGACATGAGCTTCTCTACCTGCGTGGCCGTGGCGGTGGCGAACAGTTCGTGACTGACGAGCGAGCGCTGCGGCCACGCCTTCATCTGCGCCACCATTGTCGGCCACGCCGACGCGAACTCCGGGTCCACCCAGTCGAGGTAGCGGTCGGGCTGCAGGTGGGCGGCCGCGTGGAAGTGGTCGGCGATCTCATTGCCCGGATAGAGCAGGCCCGACGAGGAGAGCGCGAGGTCGCGGTTGCGCCAGAGCCGGTCCTGGAGGTGGGTGGTTCCGGTCTTCGGCAGTCCGATGTGCAGGTATACAGCTGACATGATCGTCCGAGCCTATTCCGTCGGTTCGCCGGAACCTGCCGGACGTGACGATTTGGGGGCGTTGCGGCCCGTCAGGTAAAGTAGACCGCTGTTGCACACCGCCCCTGCGGCAGGTGTGATCGGGTGATGCACATCACCACACAAGCAAGTTGACAGCTTTTACACCGCAAACGTAGAGGGAACCCGCGTGGCAAACATCAAATCGCAGATCAAGCGCAACCTGACCAACGAGGCGCGTCGTCAGCGCAACCAGTCGGTGCGTTCGTCGCTGCGTACCGCGATCCGCCACTTCCGTGAGGCCGTCGAGACCGGCGACAAGGACAAGGCCGCCGAGCTGGGCAAGGTCGCGAGCAAGAAGCTCGACAAGGCCGCCAGCAAGGGCGTCATCCACGCCAATCAGGCCGCCAACAAGAAGTCGGCCATCGCTCTGGCCGTCAACAAGCTCTGATCCGCAGCTGACTTCAAACCCGGTGATCTCCACGCGATCACCGGGTTTCTGGCGTGCTCGCCCTATCTACGTGTTCGCAGGTCCGCTACCGTCGACACGGCATGTTCGAGGGCGTAGTCGGCGTCGGCTGCCTGCCCTTTCACGTCACCGTTGAGCTGAGCGACGACGATCATCGCCTGCGCGATCGATGAGGAATCCCAGGCTCGTGCCTGACCCTGTACCTTCTTGACCCGCCCGGGCGGCATTCCCAGTTCCCGGGCCACCGAATACTGGTCCCCCGACACGCCCCGCACCCGCGCGATCGCGTGGACAGCCTCGGCGAGGGCGTCGGCCAGCAACACCCGCGGCACTCCGTGGTGGCATGCCCACGCGAGCGATTCCAGTGCCCCCGCCCGATCACCGGTTACAGCCTTGTCAGCCACCTCGAACCCGGTCACCTCTGCGCGCCCCTGGTAATAGGTGAGCACGACCTCGCGGGTGACCTTCCCACCGGTATCGGCGACCAGTTGGCTGCACGCCGCTGCCAGCTCCCGCAGTTCCCCACCCACACTGTCGACGACCTGCTCGACGACGTCCCCGCTCACCCGCGCACCGAGCCGCTTGAACTCTGCGTTGACGAAGGTCGCCTTGTCCGACGGCCACTTCGGCTTTTCGCACTTGTATTCCACCGCGCCGGCCTTCTTCAATGCCGGAATAATCGACTTGGCGCGCCCACCACCGGTATGCACGACGGCCAGCGTAATCCCGTCAGGCAACGCGTTCGCGGTGGCAACGATCAACTCCGCAGGAGCCTTCCCCGCGTCGGCCGCCGCCTCGACCACAATCACCCGCTCCTCGGCGAACAGCGACGGGCTGAGCAGTTCGGCCAGCTCATGTTCAGTCACGTCCCCGGCCCGCACCCGCGTCACGGGCACATCAGCACCGACCTCCGCCGACCGCTCGGCAACGATCGATTCGACGACACGACCGGTCAGGAAGTCGTCGTCCCCCAGCAACAGATGCAGGCGTTCACTCACGGCCCCATCGTGCCAGATCACCAATCGGGCACCGTCCTGCCAGGCAGCCGGCCCTTCTATTCGGAACTCAGGTGCCGAATACTGGCCCCTCGATTCCACCTTGATCGACGACACGTTTCATCCGTCTGGGCGACAACACTTCCAGCCGATCAACACGACGATTGCGCTACGGTCTGAACCTACAGAACAACGGCCCGGCATCGATCGGACAGTCACATGACCACACAATTTCCACCCGGTCCCCCGACGGGCGCCTACCCACCAGCCGGATACCCACCGCCCCGGCAACGCATCACCACCACCACAGCCGCACTCGCCGCCATCGCCGCCATCCTCGTCGTAGCCCTCGTCGCCACACTGCTCTACGTCTTCGTCCTGCGCGACACCACAACCATCGCCCGCTACGAAGCAGCAGACTTCACCACCACCACACCCTTCACCGACCCAGCCCTCATCGACGACACCCTCACCACAGCCGCCGGCGAAACAATCGCCGAAGCCGGAACCTGCAACCCGACCAAACTCAAAACCCAACTCGCCGCCAACCCCTCAGCCGCAGCCGCCTGGGCGCAGATCATCGGCATCAAGACCACCGAAATCAACACCTACATCGACACCCTGCACTCCGAAACCATCACCACCCCACTACAAGTCACCAACCACGACTACGAATCCGGCCAACCCCGCCAACTCCAATCCGTCCTCGACACCGGCACCGCGGTCCTCGTCGACAACAAAGGAATCCCCCGCGTCCGCTGTGCCTGCGGCAATCCACTGAAACCCGCCAAGAACAGCGCCACCGACATCACTGGCGCACCACAAGGATTCGACCTCAACAACGTCGCAACAAAACCCGCAAAAGACGACTACACCAAACCGGTCCCGGTGCTGGGACGTGACAAGTTCGATACATCAGGTTGGGCGACAGGATTCGGCACGGCCAAACCGGGAGGATTCTCTATTGCCTCAACCGCTTCAAGCACTGTAGGAGACATCACCTGGGAATCGTGGGGCGGCGACACCGCAATCGGCCTGGGACGAACCCAAGATCGCGAAAACCCCCAATACCCCGACGAGCAGCGCTCCGACATGTGGGTACTCGCCTACGACCTCGGATGGTGCAACGGCGTCTGGACCTACCGGAGCATCTTCCGATCACGTGATCGTGCCGGTCTCAACCCGACCGGCGATGATGGGACTGAGATCTGTAACGGCAGCCGCGCAGCCCCCTCCAACGAACCGGTCACCCTCGGACCCGACAGCCTGCTCACCTTCGGCGGTGCCGGCGGAGTGTACGTCGGCGACCCGGGATCAAAGATCCCGAACACGTACGTGAAGAAGAATGTAATAACCACACCTGGCATGTATCCGTACGGAACAATTTTCTACGACTTCCGTGAAAACACCTTCGATGCCCAAACTCTGACCTCGCCCAACGTGGCGGAGGTCTGGGTCAACGAGGAAGGAATCATCCTCCAGTTCAGGTGGTATGGCACCGACCGAGGAATCAAGATCGGTTCTCCAGCTGCCGATATCGAGAAGGCTTATGCCGACGCCGAACGGCGAACTTGCCGGTTGGGCTTAACTCCGACACCATATTTCGTCGACAAAGCCGGCCGGGCCGTACTGTTCATCATCAGCGACAACAAAGTCAGGGGGATCAGGGCCATCGAACCGTCGACCGGTGTCGATCCTCACTGCCCATTCGAATAGTAGCCCCGAACATCACCAGCGTTTCGCGGGCAGTTTGACATGAGGCACTACGCGACCTGCCTACGAGACCGCTAAACTCGTCCGATGAGCGCGCTCAGCAAAGGGCAGAACGGTCCACTGACAGTGGACGCAGTGGTCGTGGACGTCACATTCGCGGCGCTTGCCGACGTGTCCGCGCTGTTGGTCACCGACCGGGGTGTCGTCCGCAGCGACAACGACTTCGTGTTCTACAACCAGCCGATGGGTCCCGGCGTGCAGTTGAAACCCGGTCCGGGGCGGATGGCCCGACTCCACGTCGTCACCGGGCAGGTGCCCGCCGATATCGCCGCGGTCCGTACCGTCATCACTCTTGACGACGCCGGGCTCAGGTTCGGGCAGTTCCCCGCACCAATCGCCCGGATCCTCGACGTAGCCGGAAACGAACTGTATTCCTATATGATCGAAGGACTTTCGAGCGAATCAGTCGTGGTCGCGATCGAGATATATCGGCGCGGCAACCAATGGAAGGTTCGCGCCGTCGGGCAGGGATACGCCGGCGGTTTCGCCGACCTGGTACGTGACCACGGAGTCAGCGTCGACGACGAACCCACACCACCCCCACCGGTACAGGCACCGCAACCGGTGGCGGCCCCAGCACCGGTCCCGGAGATCAGCCTCAGCAAGAACCGGCCGGTCAACCTCGTCAAGGGACAGCGGGTGACGCTGCGCAAAGACGGCAACGTCGCACTGACCGACATCGCGATGGCACTGGGCTGGGACCCTGGCCGCGGCCGATCGATCGACCTCGACGCATCGGTACTGATGTACTCCGGCAGTGAGTGTATGGAAATCGTGTGCTTCTACCATCTTCGCAGCAACGACGGCTCGATCGTCCATTCCGGGGACAATCTGACCGGCCACGGCGAGGGCGATGATGAAACGATATCGATTGCTCTACAACGTATTCCACCGCACATCGACAAGCTTGGCTTCACCGTCACCTCCTTTCTGGGGCAATCCTTCAAATCCGTCCAGAACGCCTATTGCCGGCTCGTCGACACCACCACCAACACGGAACTGGCCCGCTACACGCTCAACCAGAAGGTGCCACATACGGCGATCCTGATGGCCGCCATCGACCGGCAGAACGGCGAATGGAAGCTCCGTGCGATCGGGGAGGGATTCTCGGCCCGCACACCGAAGAAGGCCGCCAAGCAATCCCGTCAGTTCATGTGACCTGAATGCCCGAGCGGCTGGACGGCCGCAATCGGAACACCGTGACCGCCAGCCCGGTTGCCAGCGCGACCAACACCGCGCCAGGCACGCCTCGGAAACGGGGATCGATGCCCAGCCGAGGAAACGGGCGCAGGTAACCATCCACCACAGGGCCGGATCAAAGGATCCGGAGTCCGCGCGGCGTCGCAATCACCTGTCCGTCGCTGATTCGACCTCACCCTCATCCGGGTCGGCGGTGCGCACCGCCACCGCGACGGCCACACACACGATCCCGGCGATCTCCCATGAATGCGGCACCTGGCCGAGCGCGAGAAAGCCGATCACCGCCGCGGTCACCGGCAGCAATGCCATCAACAAGGCGAAGCGTCCCGCGCCGATCCGCCTCAGCACGACCTGATCCAGTCCGTACGGAACGGCGCTCGAGGCTGCGCCCACCGCCAGCCCCAAGCACAGCACCGCCCAGATCGACGCGCCGTCACCGCCGGTCTGCCAGCCAGGGGCGTCCCAGTCGATCCCCCGCCATACCAGCCAGATCAACGGTGAGGTCAGCAGCGCCGCCATCACGAACCCGGTTGCCAGATCCTCGACACCGGACCCGCGTTGGGCGACCTTCTTGCCCAACACGATGTAGCCGGCCCAGCACGTGGCCGCAGTCAGCGCGAGAATCACACCCCATGCCGTCCCGCTCCAGCGCACATCCGCGATAAGCATTACCCCCACCACCGCGAACACCAGCGCCACCAGGTCCCGTCGTGTCCGCGAACCCGCCACGACCACCGCGATCGGCCCCAAGAACTCCAGCGCCACCGCCGACCCGAGTGGCAGGTGGTCGAGTGCTTCATAGAACGCGATGTTCATCGCCGCGGTCATCAGTCCGAACGCCGACGCCAGACGCAGCCGGCGCCAGTGCCATGCTGCGCGACCCGGCCGAACCCACAGCACCAGAACGACGGCCGCGCCGGCGATCCGCAACCATGCCACGCCCGCCGGCTCGATCGCGTCGAACAGTCCTACTGCCACTGCCGCACCCAGATACATCGACGTCGCGCCGACGATCATCAAGCCGGGCGGCAGCAGACGGTCTGCTGCCTTCCTGCCGGCCGGCGTGGAATCAGCGAGGCTCACCGGGCTCACTGTAGGCCAGGCATCACGACGATGCCGCCCGGTCGGCATCATCAGCCTGGGCGCCACCGCGCCGACCATCAACGGAATCCGGGCGCCCGGTACCGGCACCTGGATTCCGAATTGGACTATGCCTGCTCGGGACCAAACCTGTGCGCGGACATCCGACTCCGCGCCCACAGCCCGACGACGAGCGTCGCCCCGCCCACCACGGCCGCACCCACGACACCGTCGGGCACCGGAATCGATGCCCAGGCCCACCCACCGAGGACGCGGGCACAGGTGACCATCCACCAGAGGGCGGGGCCGAGTAGGCGGGCCAGGAGTTCGGCGACCACCCAACCGAATCCGCCGGACGTACCGACCGAGCCGATGATCGCGAGCACCGTGCCGACGATGCTGATCACCCCGACGACCGGTACCACCAGGATGTTGGCTGCGATCGCGACGATGCTGAACCGGCCGCTGATCAAAGCGATGATGGGAGCGGTCACCAGTTGCGCGGCGATGGCCATCGCGAGCACTTCGGCGACGCCGGTGGGTATTCGGTAGTGCCACAGCCAGTCCCGGATTGCCGGTCCCCACAGGACGATTCCGGCGGTCGCGGCTACCGAGAGCGCGAAGCCGGGGGCAAGGGCGAGTTCGGGCCACCACAGCAGGCCGACGATGACGGCGGTCCCGAGTGCGGGTAACGCCTGGGATCTTCGTCGGCTGAGCATGGCGAGGAGTCCGACCGAACCCATCATCGCGGCCCGCAGGACACTCGGAGACGGGCGGACCAGGATCACGAAACCGACGATCACCAGCAGGCCGAGGATCGGGAGAAGCCTACGCGGACAACCCAGTAGGGCGAGCAGGACCAGTGCCGCGCCGCAGACGATGGCGAAGTTGCTTCCCGAGACGGCGGTGAGGTGGCTCAGGCCCGCATCACGGAAGTCGTCGCGCACTTCGTCGTCCAGGCCGGAGATGTCGCCGAGGACCAGGCCGGGCAGGAGACCGGATTCAGGTGAGCTCAACGCCCGGGCACTGAGGGTGCGCAGTCGGTCACGGATATGCGCCGCGACCCGCTGATGAGCAGGTGGTTCGCCGACGAGTGTTGGTGTACCGACGGCGGTCAGCGACGCCACCAGCATCGTGTGTTCGGGTGGTGGCCGGACCCGCACCAAGACGCGGGCGCGTTGCCCCGGGACCATCTGCGCCCAGTCCGATGTCGCGCCCAGCAGGTGCGCGCCCGCCGCGCTGACCGACCGCTCTCCGATCGCCACGACGTCGACCCGAATGCGGGACCGACCCGAGGCGGCCGGTCGCAGCGGCACCGGGTCGTCGACGACACGCACCGTGACCGTCGTCTTGCCTCGCTCATCATGTAGCGGAAACTGTTGTATCGCAGCCACTCTGAATGACAGCGCAGTTCCGGCTGTCCCTGCCATTCCGAGTACCAGCACCACGATCCCCACCGCTCGCCACGACACCAACCCCGCCCGTACCGCACCCGAAAGGCCCACCAGCGCAGCCACACAGACGATCACGAGAACCCTGATCGCCGACACCGCAAGCAAACCCACGATTGTTGTCCCCCACACCGCGGCGGCGGGCGCGAGCAGCCGCAGGTCGCGCGCCGGCGTCACACTATGACCTTGTCGCGCAACTTCTCCAGCCGGGCCGGGCCGATCCCGTCGACCTCGGTGAGTTGGTCGACGGAGGTGAACCGGCCGTTGCGTTGGCGCCAGTCGAGTATCGATTTCGCGGTGACCGGCCCGACGCCCGGCAGGGATTCGAGTTCGGCCTGCGACGCCGTGTTGAGATTCACCGTTCCAGCCGCACCGGCCGAACCGCTGCTATCGGCCGATGCCGTCGAATCTCCTGCCGCAGAGGGTGTTCCCGACGACCCGGGACCGACGACAGCACTGCGCATCGATATCCCGCCGCCGCGACCGGCATAGCCGACGAGCACCTGGTCCCCATCCCGCAGGACCTGAGCGAGGTTGAGCGACAAGAGGTCGGCGTTCTTGCGGGCCCCGCCGGCGCGTTCGATCGCCTCGGCAACCCGAGCGCCGGACGGCAGCCGAACCAAACCGGGCCTGGTCACCAGCCCGACGACGCTGACGACCATCGGGTGCGTCTGCGGCGCAGTCCTATTCGACGTCGGAGCGGTGGAAACACCAGTACTCGGTGAGGCATCGGACGACTGCTGCTGAACTTCCGCCGAGGTGCCCGCAGCAGCCGGCGGAAAATCGACCACCGGCGCCGGACTATCGCTGCGCCACAACGTGAACCCCGCTACGACACAGGCGATGACCCCGACCAGGATCAGCGCGATGGCGGCGGGCGGCGCCACCGCGAACCGGGAACGCGACCGCTCATCCGGCTGATCGTCGTCATCCCATTCCCAGTCCTGATCTCCCCCGCCCCACCGGTCGCTTCCCCAGTCGTCGGTACCGAGACCTCCTGCGTCGAGATCATCAGTGCCAGAGTCGAAATCGTGCCGCTCACCAGCGCGCGAATCAGGAGCACCCGATCGTGGCGGCGCGGGCGGAACCGGAGAGGCTCCCGACAGCCAGGCGGGCAGTCCGTCCGCGCCCCATCCTGCTCCGGTCGCCCGCCCGGCGCCGCCATCACCGGACTGATCCGCTTCCCCGGCAGGATCAGTCTCGCTATCTTCCTCCGGAACCCGATCTTCTTCGGACACAACCTCGTCCGGTACCTCCCCGGTCAGCGGAATGCCCGAGTCTCCGGTAGTCCGCGCAACCCGCATCTTCGGCGGAGACGACAACCGCACGATCGGCGCCGGACCGGCGGCCTCGGATAGGTCGGGCGCGTCAACGGGAATCGGAGCGGGAGAAGGATTACGTAACCGCTCAAGAGGATTCGCCGTAGAGGAGCCCGCCCGCGGCCGTTCGCCGGCGGCTGTGCGCGAGGATGCCTGTTCACCGATCTTGGAAGCCATGCGTCGACCTTACGGCCGTCAACGGAGCTACGGACTGACGAAAGTTCCTGTCACACAATATCTGTGGATAAAGTCAGCATGATCCGACTGCTGTGGACAGAAGGTTTGACGGCATCCGGAATGGCGGGTTTAATCGCCCGGGATGCCCTCGATCGGGTCCAGGTGCGTTCCGATGACCACCCCGACCGCACCAGGACCGACGTGACAGCCGAGGACGGGCGAGATCTCGACGATCAACGACGAGGTGACCGTCTTGAGCTTCTCAAGCAGATCGTCGGCGACCTCTCGCGCCAATTCCGGTGCCTCGCAGTGTTGGACACCGAGCGTCACCGCCCGGCCGCCCGCCGATTCGACCGCGCCCTCCTGCATCTTGGCGATCGCCTTGGAAAAGGTGCGATGCCGTTCGCGCAACGTCATAGTGCCATCGACCATGTGCAGGATCGGTTTGATCGACAGTGCCGAACCCAGCATCTTGCCGGCCGCACTGATACGGCCGCTGGCCCGCAGGTTGTCGAGGGTGCTGACGCAGTACAGCGAGTCGAGCGTCGCCGCCTGCCGGATCGCCGCCTCGTACACGCGGTCCCGGTCGGCACCTGTTTCGGCGGCCTGCGCCGCGGCGATCGCCGCGAACCCCACCGCGAGCCCCACCGAACGCGAATCCACGACTCGCACCTGGCCGGCGAACTTCTCCGCCGCGATCCGCGCCGCACTCCACGTTCCGGACAACCGCCTGGAGATGTGGACGGCCACCACGCCGGCACCGTCGCTGGCCGCAACGGCCTCCTCGAACACCTCGCCGATCTCGTGCGGGTTGGCGCCGGAAGTGCTGACCCCAGGGACCCGCACGATGTCGTCCGGCACCTCGTCGACACCGTCGCTGTAGTCGACGCCGTCGACCGTCAGATGAAGCGGTACGCGACGGATCCCGTAGCGGCCGGCCACCGACGGTGGCAGACAGGACGAGGAGTCAGTGACGACGACAACAGGCACGGCGTCTAGGTTATCCGGTCACGGTCAACGCCTCGGCGACCACCGGCGTGACCAGGGCCGCGAGGTCGCGGTGGCATTGGAAACCCCAGTGGATGCCGTCTGGATTCATCTGCTGATCGGGGTCGGCGAACGCATCCCGCGTCGTCGGGAAAAAGTCGACAGTCGGGAACGAGTTGGCCCGCGCGTAGTCGGCGATCGCGTTGGTCGTCTCCATCCGGCCTTTGTGGACGTAGCCGTAGTAGGGGCTCGCGTGCGTCGGCGGCAGACACACCACGATCGGCAGGTCGGGCCGCAACTGTCTGATCGACGAGCCGATCTTGTCCCAGTATTCGGCCGTCACAGAGCCGGGCAGGGCCAGCGGACGCCCCAGCTTCGACGCCCGCGGCTGCACCCACTGATAGCCGTCGCGGACGCGCTGCCGCAGCCAGTTGGGCCGGATATAGCGGATCTGTTCGCGGAACGCGGTCGGCAACGGTGACGGCAGCGAATCCATACCGCCGAACGCCAGTACCACGACCTCGGCGTCGGGAATGGCCGCCCAGATATTGGGATCCTGGGTGAGCGCCCACCACACGTCCCGGCTGGTCCAGCCGATTCTGCCGAACAACCGCAGGTCACGGCCGCACTGTTCGGCCACGATCGACGGCCAGATATTGGGATCATTCGCCGGCAATCCACCTTTGGGCCCGAAGAAGGCCAGCGAATCGGACAGGACGACGATGCTCATTGCACTCCCGGGTCGGCGTCCTCGGCGGACGCATTCCACACATCCAGCCGCCAGCGCGGCGCCTCACCGGGCACCCCGTGACCGGACAACTGCACCCAACTGGTGTTGGCCAGACCACCGAACACCGGCCACGACGTCACCGGAAGGTCGAGCAGGCCGGCCGTCATCGCGGCGATCGTACCGCCGTGGGCGACGAGCACCACCGGTGCGTCCGGGTTGTCGCCGGTACCCCATTCGGGCAGGGCGTCGATGAGTTCGGTGACCACCGGAACCGCACGCCGCGCCACATCCACCCGGGTCTCGCCGCCGGGCGGCCCCCAGGTGGCGTCGTCGCGCCAGATGCGCCGGGCGCCGGGCGCGATCGCGTCCACTTCCCAGTGCGTCATGCCCTGCCAGTCGCCGAGATGCGTTTCCCGCAACCGGACGTCGGTGGTGACGGGCAGTCCTGTCTCGGCACCCAGCGCGAGGGCGGTGTCGTGGGCGCGCCGCAGGTCCGACGACCGAATCAGCAGCGGTGACCGCTTGGCCAGCACCGTCGCCGCGGCGGCAGCTTGCCGCACGCCGAGCTCGGACAGGTCGGTGTCGAGCTGGCCCTGCATGCGGCTGCCCGCGTTGTACTCGGTCTGCCCGTGCCGCAACAACAGTAGCCTGCGTGCCACCGGCGTCAGGCGCTCGACGGAGGTGTCGTGCGAATCCGGCCCGCCGCTCACAAGCCCTCGATCTCGATTGTCGGACAGTCCTTCCACATCCGGTCGAGCGCGTACACGCTGCGCTCCTCGGCGTGCTGGATATGGACGACGATGTCGATGAAGT
>NZ_CALLZT010000207.1:0-45865 GCF_937858515.1 uncultured Gordonia sp.
GACCCTGGGCGCCGCCGGCACCGCGACCCTGGGCGCCGCCGGCACCGCGACCCTGGGCGCCGCCGGCACCGCGACCCTGACCACCTGCGCCCGGCTGACGGCCTCGCTGGTCCTGGTTCGGCGCCGCACCGCGATTGCGCGGCCTCGCACCACCCTTGCCGCCTGACCCGGCATCGTCGTTCAGTCGCAGCGACAACCCGATCCGCTGCCGTTCGACGTCCACATCGAGCACCTTCACCCGCACCACCTGTCCGGACCGGACGACGTCGTGCGGGTCGGAGACGAACCTGTCGGACATCGCCGACACATGCACCAGACCGTCCTGGTGCACGCCGATGTCCACGAACGCACCGAAGGCGGCGACGTTGGTGACCACGCCTTCGAGGATCATGCCGGGAGTCAGGTCGGCCACCTTCTCCACGCCGGCGGCGAAGGTCGCGGTGGTGAAGGCAGGGCGGGGGTCGCGGCCGGGCTTCTCCAACTCGCCGAGGATGTCGGTCACGGTCGGCACACCGAATGTGTCGTCGGCGAACTCGGTGGGCTTGAGCCCACGCAGCACGAGTTCGTTGCCGATCAGCTCAGCCAGCGTGATTCCCGAACGATCCAGGATCTTGCGGACCACCGGATACGACTCGGGGTGCACGCCGGATGCGTCGAGCGGATCCTCCCCGTCCCGGATGCGCAGGAAGCCCGCGCATTGCTCGAATGCTTTGGGCCCCAGGCGCGACACCTTCAGCAGCGCCGCACGACTGCGGAACAGGCCATTGCTGTCGCGATGCGACACGATCGATTCGGCCAGCGCCGGGGTGACACCCGAGACCCGGGACAGCAGCGGCACTGACGCGGTGTTGAGATCGACGCCCACCGCGTTGACCGCGTCCTCGACCACCACGTCGAGACTGCGCGCGAGGGTGCCGGGGGTGACATCGTGCTGGTACTGGCCGACACCGATGGATTTCGGTTCGATCTTGACCAGTTCGGCCAGCGGATCCTGCAGACGGCGCGCGATCGACACCGCACCTCTGATGGACACGTCCAGCTCGGGCAGCTCGCGCGAGGCATACTCCGACGCCGAGTACACCGAAGCCCCTGCCTCGCTCACGGTCACCTTGGCCGGTGCCTTATGTCCTGTCGCGGCGATCTCCGCGACGAGTTCGGTTGCGAGCGCATCGGTCTCACGGGAGGCGGTGCCATTGCCGATGGCGATCAGTTCCACCCCGTGCCGGGCGACGAGAGCGGCGAGCGCCGCCTTGGACTGATCCCACTGATTCCGGGGCTGATGTGGGAAGATCGCCCCGGTGTCGACGACCTTGCCCGTTCCGTCGACGACGGCCACCTTTACACCGGTACGGAAGCCGGGGTCAAGACCGAGAGTCGCACGAGCACCGGCCGGCGCGGCGAGCAACAGATCCTTGAGATTGCGCGCAAACACATTGACAGCGTCGTCCTCGGCTCGCTTGCGCAACTGCATACGGGCGTCGATCGATGCCGTGACCATGAGCTTGGTCCGCCAGGCCCACCGCACAGCCTGCGTCAGCCACGGAGTGGCCGCGCCGCCGGCGGCGAGGTCCACGCCGAGCGCATCGGCGATCATCACCTGATATTCGGCGTCCTCACCACCGTCGAGGGTCACCGACAGGATCTCCTCCTTCTCCCCGCGCAGCACGGCCAGCACCCGGTGCGAGGGCGCCTCGGTGAGCGGTTCGGAGAACTCGAAGTAGTCTCGGAACTTTTGTGCGGCAGCACTTTTGGCGACGTCTTCGGAACGCGGCGCGGTGCGGAGCGCACCCTGGCCCCAGAACTTGGTGCGCACCGCACCCACCAGTTCGGCATCCTCGGCGGCACGTTCGACGACGATGTGCCGAGCCCCTTCGAGCGCAGCGGCCGCATCGGCCACCGACTCCCCCACGTATCCGGCGGCAATCTCGGCGGGGTCGATCGTCGGGTCGGCGAGCAAGGCGTCGGCGAGCGGTTCGAGGCCTGCCTCACGGGCGATCTGCGCCTTGGTGCGCCGCTTGGGCTTGTACGGCAGATAGATGTCCTCGAGTCGGGCCTTGGTGTCTGCTGCGTTGAGCGCGGTGGCCAGCTCCGGGGTGAGCTTGCCCTGTTCGGCGATCGAGGAGAAGATCGCGTCGCGGCGGGCATCGAGTTCACGCAGGTAGGTGAGGCGTTCGTCGAGGGCACGCAGCTGGGCGTCGTCGAGGCTGCCGGTCACCTCCTTGCGGTACCGCGCGATGAACGGGACGGTCGAACCCTCGTCGAGCATCGTGACGGTCGCGATGACCTGATGCTCGCCGATCTGCAGTTCCTCGGCGATACGGGCGGTGACGGGTTTGACACCTGGCACTGCGGAAGCCGGCAGGGTGGACGCACTGTTGTCTGTGGCGCTCGAAGTCACCCGCGCCACACTACAGGCGAGCACCTACAGGAGCCGGACCGCCGTCACCGGCCTGCCGGCCTCACAGGTCGTCGATGACCGCCCGGAACTCCGGTGAGTGATAGAACGGCACGAACTGACGTCGCAGGATCCCGTCGAGTAGGCCGCGTTCGTCCAGGTGAGCGATGATCGGCAGGCCGAACCGCATACCTTCCTCCACGAGGTCTTCTCGTTCGACACCCAGATCGGATATCAGATCGACGAGGGAGGTATCACCGTACTTGTCGAAGAAGTGGTCGACGCCCTCACCGAGCAGCGTCCGGAAGTACTCGGTCTCGCGGAACGACTTCCAGAACTCAAATATCACGACCACGAAGTCCTCGACGTCGTCGGCGGTCACCAATTCGCGGAATCGCCCGACCGAGTCGTCGGATCGGTTGCGCCACAACTCATGTGCGGACCCGACCAGAGCGTTGTCCGACTCCTCCCCCGCCGAACGGAGCACGAATGCCGCCCCGGTCCTGGTCAATTTCTCCACCCCGGTTTCGATGGCGGGCAGCACCGGCGTCGCCAGTCGTGCCAGGGCACCGGCGAGCAGCCCCCGCACACCGGCTTCGGAGGCCGAACGGCCCTGCAGCACAGCCGAATCCACCGCATGAGTGACCACTTCGACGCAGACGTCGACGGTGACCGGGCTGTCGATGACCTCGCGCACCACCCGCCGCACCACATCCATGTCACCGATCGCATCCGCGAGTTCGTCGAAGGTCCTGGTGTCGAGCACATCGGTCAGATGCACGGCGTCGTTGACCGGATGCCGGTACAGACGCCCCGCGATCTCGCCGACGAGTTCGGGAATCGACCCTTCCAGTGGCATGTTGACGGCGAACTTGATCGCGGTGTCCTTGATCATCTGCGGGGTGACCACCTCGCCGAGGGTCAGGCCCGAGGCATCGCGCAGTGCGCCGTCGACCTCTTCGGTGACGAAGGTGTGAAAGAGTCCGGGGTCCAGCAGTTGCCGTTTACTGAAAGCGACCTGGGCGTCGATGAGTCGTTCGGCGAGATCGTCCGTCATGGGACCAGAGTGACACACCACGACACCGACTATCACGCGACGACACCGTGGCGTGAATCCTTCGTCTCGACGATCCGCTGCTGCCGTGTCTCGGGGTCCGCCGACGTCACGGTGCCCGCCAGGCCTTCACCGCATCCGGTCGCTCACTTCGGCACCGTTCATCCGGTCATTCGTCACCACCGGCGAGGATCAACTGAATCTCCCCCGCACTCTGCGCCGACCGGAGCCTGGCGACGTCTTCCTTGTTCAGCCACTCCTCCTGACCCGATCGGCAATCGTCTCTACTGGAGAGCCTGGTACACACCGCCGTCGACGGGTAGAGCGACGCCGGTGATGTACCGCGCCTGATCCGAACAGAGGAATGCCGCCGCAGCGCCGAAGTCCTCGGGCCGCCCGAGTGCGCGGCTGGGTATCTGCGCGATCTCGTCATCGAGACCGTCGCCGTACACGCCGCGCACGCGACCGGTCTCGTGCAGACCTGGCTGAATCGAATTGACGGTGATGCCGTCGGCGGCGATCTCCCGGGCGAGGGTTTTGAGAAATCCGGTGGCTCCTGCGCGTGCGGTGTTCGACAGGATCAGGTTGGCGATGGGCTGGCGCACCGAGATCGACGTGATGGCAACGATTCTCCCCCAGCCACCGCGCCGCATGTGCGGTACCGCAGCCCCGCACATGCGAACGACACTGAGCAAGTTGAGTTCCAGTGCCTTGGGATAATCGTCCATCGCCACTGTGGCGAATGTCCCCGCCGGCGGCCCGGGGGCGTTGGTGACGAGGATGTCCAGACCCGACATCGCCCCGGCCGCCTCGGTAACGAACCGTTCCCCTTCCCGCGGGTCGGCGAGATCGGCGATCACCCATCGCGTGCCACCGCCCAGCCGGTCCGCTGCTTGCTCGGCCCGCGCGGCGTCATGCCCGCAGATCGTCACCTGCGCTCCCTCCGCGACGAGGGCCTGTGCGGTCGCGTATCCCAGGCCGCTGGTGGCCGATGCGACGGCCGCCTTACGGCCGGTCAATCCCAGATCCATCGCGTCTGTCTCCCGGTATCCGATCGGAACTCTATAGTCGTTATGACAATAACGTCTTAGGAGTCCTGATGTGCCAGCACCGCGAACTTCCCCCAGTCGTCATCGCCTCCGGCGGGATCGTGCACGACTTTCCGGCATCGTCGGCCGAACTGGCAGCGATCCTGACCGAATGCGGATTCCCGCACGTCACCGTCACCGAGGACGTCGACGGCCTGTTCGCCGACCTGCCCATCGACCCCGAACCACCACTCGTCGTGCTGAACATGCTGCGCTTCCGGATGGAACTCGAACGCTACGCACACTTGCGCGAGCAGTGGGCGCTCTCGCTGAGAACGGACGCGAAAGCCGGCCTTGCCGAACACATCCGAAGTGGCGGCGGACTACTGGCAATGCACGGCGCCGCGATCTGCTTCGACGATTGGCCGGAGTGGAAGGACCTCCTCGGCGGGCAGTGGCTATGGGACCGGTCGTGCCATCCGCCGTTTGGCCCGATATCGGTGACCGTCAGCACGAACGCCTCGCCGATCGTTGCCGGCGTTTCCGATTTCGACCTCAACGACGAGGCCTACGGCTTTCTCGATCTCGCCGACGACGTCGAAGGGCTGGCGTTCTCCACGCACAGCGGCAGCAGCCATCCACTGTTGTGGACCCGGCATGTCGGCCGCGGCCGCGTCGCCTACGACGCGCTCGGCCACGATGTGGCGTCGCTGCGCGTGCCCGAGCACCGCACGATCGTCTCCCGGGCCGCACTGTGGGCCGCCGGCGCAGACTCATCATTGCCTTCCTGACTGATAGGCGTTACCGTACTAACGTCGCTGAATATGACGTACCTCACAGTGGGTCCGCCGTCGATTTCCTTCCGAGCTCAGGAGCACACGATGATCAGTTCACAGACCCGCCTCTTCATCGACGGGCAATGGGTGGCGCCGCAGTCGTCGCAGACGATCCCGGTCATCAGCCCGGTCACCGAGGAAGAGTTCGCGACCATCCCCGACGGCGGCACCGCCGACGTCGACGCCGCGGTCGCCGCCGCACGCAGGGCGTTCGACTCAGGTCCGTGGCCGCGGATGTCGCACCGCGAGCGGGCCGACATACTCGGACGCGTCGCCGACGAACTCGACAAGCGCACCGACGAGATGGCCGACGCCATGGTCGCCGAGATGGGTTCGCCGATCACCCAGGCCAAGTTCGGGCAGGTGCCGGTCACCTCGGAATTGCTGCGCTACTACGCGGAGAACGTCGACTCCTACGAGTGGGAGGTGCGCCGGCCCACGTACAACGCCATGAACGAGGGCTTCGACGTGATGGTTCAGCAGGCACCGTACGGCGTGGTCGGCGCCATTCCGCCATGGAACGGGCCGCAGATCTGCGGAATGATGAAGTACGCCCCAGCACTGCTGGCCGGCTGCACGATAGTGGTCAAGCCGTCCCCGGAGGCGAGCCTCAATTACGTCGGCTTCGCCGAGGCCTTCGAGGCCGCCGGCATTCCGAGCGGCGTGTTCAACGTGGTCACCGGAGGCGTGGAGACCAGCAAGTATCTGGTGTCGCACCCCGATGTCGACAAGGTCGCGTTCACCGGCAGCGTCGAGGTGGGCCGGTCGATCGGCGAGGCATGTGCCACGCTGATGCGTCCGGTCACCCTGGAACTCGGCGGCAAGTCCGCCGCCATCATCCGCGACGACGCCGACCTCGACAACGCGATCGAGCGTCTCCTCGGCCAGATGTTCTTCGTCTCCGGTCAGGCCTGCAACGCCCCGAGCCGGATTCTCGCCTCGGCCAACCGGTACGAGGAAGTTGTCGACGCCTTCGTCGCCGCCGTCGACAAGCTGCCCCTCGGCCTGCCTACCGACCCCGAAACGGTCGTCGGCCCCATGGCCAACGAGGCCCAGAAGAAGCGCGTGCAGCGCTACGTCGAGATCGGCAAGGAAGAGGGCGCCAAGGTCGCACTCGGTGGCGGTGTCCCCGAAGGCTTCGACAAGGGCTGGTTCGTCGACAAGACCGTGTTCCGGGACGTCGACAACTCGATGCGGATCGCGCAGGAGGAGATCTTCGGTCCCGTGCTGTGCATCATCAAGTACGAGGACGACGACGACGCGCTGCGCATCGCCAACGATTCCTCCCTCGGCCTGGCCGGCAGCGTCTGGACCGCCGACGTCCAGAAGGGCTACGAGATGGCCGGCGCACTGCGTTCGGGCGCCCTCGGCGTCAACAATCACGGCTTCGACCCCGCCACTCCCCTTGCAGGCCGCAAGAATTCGGGCATCGGCTGCGAACGCGGCCTCGAAGCGGTCTACGACTACGTCACCCCGCGCGCCATCCTCGTGCCATCGGAGGCCGAGGTCTCAGCGCCCTACATCATCTGATCGACAGATGCGTGAAGTGGCCCTTGCCGATCGAAAAGGCAGGGGCCACTTGGCTGTTTCACAGCCTGAGCAAACGCGCCGCGTTGTTGGTGGTCGTGGTGCGCAAGTCGCCCAGAGCGTCGACTTCGGTGGCGCCGTCGGCATCCCAGCCGGCGAAGTTGGTTCCGAAGACGAGGCGGTCGGTGCCGACGGTGTCGATCAGCAACTGCAACGAACCGGCGCTGTGCACGTGGGTATCCAGCCAGAGGCGCCGTAGGTATGGCTCGATTCCGTTGTCCACCAGGAACTCCGGAACCCAGGCGCGCGGTTTGGAAACAGCTCGGGCAAAGCGGCCGGCGACGAATGCCAGCGTTCCGCCGCCGTGAGACAGGCAGACATCGAGCTCTGGATGACGTTCCAGGACTCCCCCGAATATCAGCGCTCCTACCGCAAGGGTCTCGTCGTAGGAGAAGCCCAGCAGCAGGTCGAGGTCGAAGCGACGCAGCCGCGCATCGTCGGGCGGACCCGCCTGCCCGACCGGTGACGGGTGGATGAACACCGGTACGTCGAGTTCGACCGCGGCGCTGTAGAAGTCATCGAGGTCAGGGGCGTCCAGCGTGCGATCCGCGATGTCGGTGTCGATGTACGCCGCCACCAAACCCAGCTCACGAACGGACCGTTCCAATTCGGCGATCGCCGCCGGAACGTCCTGCATCGGCAATTGAGCCGCGCCGACGAGACGCCCAGGGAACCTCGCGGCGGTCGCCGCGATCGCGTCATTGTGGGCACGCGTGTAGTCGGTGGCCGTGGCAGCATCAAGGCGCGTGAAGTAGGTGATCGGGTTGGGTGAGATCATTTGCAGCCCGATACCTGCCGCGTCCATCGCAGCCACCCGCACATCGGCATCCATGAAGGCGGAGCCTTCGTAGCGAACCCCGTCCAGGATGTACTCGCCGACACGGAAGAACGGGCTCCCGTCATCGCGGTACCCGATCTCCGGCCCGGCCGCACCCGCACACCCGAGACTCATCGGCAACACCGCGTGAGCGTGGACATCGATGACCTCGGGTATCGGAAAGCCGAAGCGCCGCCCGCTCATCCGGCGAAACCGTTCTCGCGGATGATCCCGGCCACCGGAAAACCTACGGCTATTGTGTAGTGCGTCACACGTCGGTAGTCTACTAACGACGCTAGTCGATCTCAAGGCCACCACATCGGCACGCCTGTCGACAGCCTCGGGCCGGACACCGTGTGCGTTCGTCACAATCGAGCACCACCCACACGCGGCCCACGTGAATCAGGAGGATTTCATGGACCGCGTCAAAGGCAAAGTCGCCTTCATCTCCGGCATCGCCCGGGGCCAGGGACGTTCACACGCACTCGCCCTCGCCAAAGAAGGCGCCGACATCATCGGCTTCGACCTCTGCGACGACATCGAGCACGTCGGATACCCGCTGGCACGGGAGTCCGATCTCGCCGAAACCATCCGTCTGGTCGAAGAAGCGGGCGGCCGGATCGTCGCCGCCCGAGCCGACTCACGCGACTTCGACGCGGTCGACGAGGTGCTTCGACAGGGACTCGACAAGTTCGGGCGAGTCG
Source organism: uncultured Gordonia sp. (assembly GCF_937858515.1). Taxonomy (NCBI): domain Bacteria; kingdom Bacillati; phylum Actinomycetota; class Actinomycetes; order Mycobacteriales; family Gordoniaceae; genus Gordonia; species uncultured Gordonia sp. Next base: position 8,422 of record NZ_CALLZT010000207.1, read on the forward strand.
ATATCGCCGTCCCCAACGCCGGCGTCGTCAGCTACAACCCGATCTGGGAATGGTCAGCCGAGCAATTCCGGAACGTGCTCGACACCAACCTGGTCGGCGTGTGGCATGTGGTGAAGGCAGTCATGCCCCACATCATTGCGGCCGGAAACGGCGGCTCACTCATCTTCACCGGATCGGTGGCAAGCCTGAAAGGCTGCCCCAACACCGGCGCGTACGAGATCAGCAAGCACGGCGTCGTCGGACTCATGCGGCTGGTGGCGATGGAAGGCGCACCGCACAACATCCGCTCGAACATCATCTGCCCCACCAATGTCCGGACGGGGATGATCGACAACGCCCAAACCATCGGGCTTTTCGTCCCCGACAACCCGAACGCGACACTCGACGATGCCGCGCCCGCCTTCGCCACGATGAACATGCTGCCCGTCCCCTGGATCTCCGCCCAGGACATCAGCAACGGCGTGGTGTTCCTGGCCAGCGACGAAGCGCGCTACATCACCAGCGTCGTGCTACCGATCGACGCCGGCTCCTCCGACACCATCTCCATGGGCGGATGAGCACGGACATGCCCACCGCAATCTTTCCCCCGACACCACCAAGGCAGGAATCATGACCACCGCATCCATTGACATCGACGCACCGCATCTCGACGCGGTCTACCTCGGCGGGACATGGGTGAAACCCTTGGCCGGCGCGACGGTGGACGTGGTCATGCCGTCCACCGGGCGCATAGTGGCGACCGCGGCAGATCCAGGCATCGACGAGGCCGACGCCGCAGTAGCTGCCGCGCGCCGGGCGTTCGATGAAGGTCCGTGGCCACGGATGAGCGTCGACGAACGGATCGCTGTATGCACCCGCTTCGCCGAGCAACTCGAATCCCGGATGGACCAGCTGAACCGGTTGTGGGCCATCGAATCCGGATTCCCCGTCAGCCACGGTGAGATGATCAACACCGGTGCCGCGTCGGTGATCTGGCGCGCCGCCCTGGACAACGCGCCGAAGGTTCCGTGGCGGGAGGAACGCATCAGCGGCGGATCCGAGGTGGTGATCAAACACGACCCCATCGGAGTGGTGCTGGCGATCCTCACCTACAACGGACCGGTCCCCGAGATCGGTATGAAGATCATCCCCGGGCTCTTGGCGGGATGCGTTTTCATCGCCAAGGCCGCGCCCGACTCGCAGCTGACGGCACGCGTGATCGCCGAATGCGCCGAAGCGGCCGGTTTCCCGGACGGCGTCGTGAACATCATGGCGGTCGGCTTGGACGCCAGTCGACACCTGGTCAGCCATCCAGGCGTGGACATGGTGCACATGACCGGCGGGGTGAGCGTCGGAGTCGACGTGGTCACGCAGACAGCGCCGCGCCTGGCCCGCACGGTGCTCGAACTCGGCGGCAAGTCGCCCGCGATCATTCTCGACGACGCGGACCTCGACGAAGTGCTCCCCACGCTCGTCCCGGCCGCGATCGGAGGCGTGGGCCAGATCTGTGTGGCGTTGAGCCGCATCCTGATTCCGCGATCCCGGTACGAGGAGATCGTCGGCCGGCTCGCTGCCGAATTCGCCGCGTACAAGGTCGGGGATCCACTCGATCCGACGACCGTCCTCGGTCCGCTCGGCAATGAACGCGCGCTGGTGCGCGTCGAATCGATGCTCGAACGCGCACTCTCCGACGGCGCGAAAGTCGTCGCCGGCGGACGCAGACCACCCGAGTTCAACGGCGAGGGGTTCTATTTCGAGCCGACACTCCTGCGCGATGTCGACCCGGACAGCTACATCGCCCAGGAGGAGGTGTTCGGGCCAATCATCGTCGCCATCGCCTACGACGACGTCGAGGATGCGATCGCGATCGCCAACAACTCCCGGTTCGGGCTGGCGGCGTCGGTGTACTCGGCCGATGCGGCCACCGCTTTCGCGGTCGCCGAGCGCTTGCAGGTCGGAAATGTGGCGGTCAACCTGGCCGGCGTGTGCCTGACCGAACCATTCGGCGGCATCAAGCAGTCCGGTTGGGGCCGTGAGGGCGGCATCGAGGGGATCCTTGAGTTCACCCAGATCAAGCAGTTGCTGCTCAGTGGCGCGAGCCAGGCCAATCGCGAACGCTGAGAATCAGCGTCTCCCCGGACGTGGTGACGCCGTGCCTGTGCGTCCGGCGGCACCACGACCGGCCCCTGCGGTGGACCTTTGTCCTGGTAAACGAGTGGTTCCCCTATGCTTGACGTGCTCGTCGGCAGCAACGGCGAGCCTGGCACAACGGGAGGTCACACCTTGGCGCTGACAGCTATCGTTGAGCGGCTACAGCACCTCGGCATGTCGGGGTATGAGGCGAAAGCGTATGTTGCGCTGGTTGCTTCAGGCGTTCCCATCAATGGATACGAAGTTGCCAAGAAGTCCGGGGTGCCGCGAAGCACCGTCTACGAGACGCTCGGCAAACTCGTCGCCCGCGGTGCCGCTTTCGAGGTGAAGGCGTCGGGCGACGGCAGCGCCGTCGAATATCTGCCCTTGCCGCCCCGTGTACTGGTGAGCAGGCTCTCGAAGGAGTACGAGGAGTCCATCGCCGAGCTCGAACGAATACTCCCGACGGTCACCGCCACTCCCCAGGTCCGACTCATCCACGACCTCGGCGACAAGACCGCCCTGCTCGACTGCGCCCGGGACGTCGTCAACGGTTCCAAACATGAGCTCTTCATTTCCGCATGGGGCTCGGAATGGGATGAGCTCACCGATCCGCTCCTCACTGCGGACCGCCGGTCGGTGGACATTTCCGCGCTCACGTTCGGGGAGGTCGGTACCAAGGTGGGCCATTGCTACCGGCACACACGCTCCACACCCGAGGTGTCGTTGGCCAACCTCGGTTGCCGGATGTTCACCGTGGTCGGCGACCGCGAGGAGGCCGTGGTCGGTGGTTTGACCGACATCAACGCCTGGGGTGTCTACACCGACAATCCGGCGGTCGTACTGCTCGCGATCGAATACATCCGTCACGACATCGCTATCCAGTTAATGGGCGAGCACTTCGACGCCGCCGAAGTCGACAGGTTCTGGAAGTCCGACCCCGACCTCGAACGTCTGCGTTCCGATCACGGTATCGCCGCCGAACTGATGCGTGCCGCACACAACGGCAACCGGCCCGCCGCCGGCAGTGCCCCGCGGATCAGCAGGCGCGGATCCGGTCGCTGATCGCCCGAGGCCCGCCGACATATCTCCGAGCAGCATCCCGGTATTCGAGACGCATGTCACATACGTCGTGTAGCTTATAACTACTACGAGCAAACGGAGGCGACTCATGCGCGATGTGAAGGATTCCACGGTTCTGATCACCGGTGGTGGTTCCGGGATCGGCGCGGGAGTGGCCCGCCTGTTCACCTCGCTCGGTGCGTCGGTCGTCATCGCCGGCCGACGTGAGGACAAGATCAATGCGGTCGCCGACGAACTGGGCGACCGTTGCCTGGCGGTCCGTTCCGATGTCACCGACGGCGAAGATCGCCGGAATCTGGTGGCGCGCACGCTGACCCACGGCGGCGGGCGAATCGACACGCTGGTCAACGCCGCCGGAAACATGTACCGCAGCAACCTGTCCGACATCGATGACCGGCAGGTGCTCGACCTGTTCGACGCCAATGTCGTCGGTCCGGTGATGCTTTCCCGCGAGGCCCTGCCGGCCCTGCGTGACTCCCGCGGATCGATCGTCTTCTTCGGGTCGGTGCATACGCAGCGCGCCTTCCCGGGCGCTTCGCCGTACGCCGCCACCAAGGGCGCACTCGAAACCCTCACCGGGGTACTCGCAGCCGAACTCGGTCCAAGTGGAGTGCGGGTCAACTGTATTCGCCCGGGAGGGGTGTACACCGAGATCAACGAACGGGCAGGCCTGGGCACCGGCGACGAGGCGAAGGCCCGGCTGAACGACCTGGCTGCGGCGCACGCGCTCGGCCGCATCGGCACCACCGAGGAAGTCGCCGAATCCGTTGTTCACCTGGCCACCGCCGACTGGATCACCGGGACGGTCCTGACCGTCGACGGCGGGCTCGCGCTCGGCGTGACCAACGCCTGAGGTGACCAACGCCTGACCCAGGGTCCGGCACAGCCACCGGGCCAACACTTTTCGAGTCTGGAGGAATCCCATGACCGCAACAATCCTGATCGAGGGCGGCACCGTCATCGACGGAATCGGTGACACCCCACGATCCAACGAGAGCGTGCTGATCAGCGACGGCACGATCACCGCCGTCGGTGCCCACGCCGATGCCCTCGCCCACGGCAGGCCGGACATCGAACGCATTGCCGCACAAGACAAGACCGTCATGCCCGGCCTGATCGACGCGCATACGCACCTGTCGTTCGGCGAACCCACCGGCAACGACGAGTTGTTCTTCCATCGCACCGAGGCATTCAGCGCGATGCTGTCGGCCCGCAACGCGCGCAAGGTCCTGCGCGCGGGTGTGACCAGCGTGCTCGACGCCGACTGCTTGTGGAACATCGGCGTGGAACTGCGCGACGCGATCGAGGCGAACGTCGTCGAGGGGCCGCGCATGGCAGCCGGCGGCAACGCGCTGATGACGATGCTCGGCGGCACTGCGGGCCGGTTGATCGCCGACGAGGGCCGCACCGGGTACGCCACCGTCGTACACAACCTCGAAGGGATCTCCCAGGAGGTGCGCCGCCAGGTCAAGTACGGCGTCGACTGGATCAAGGTGATGGTCACCGGACTGATCCCGTCGGTCAAAGGTCCCGAGGTCAAGGTGTGGAACAAGACCGAGATGCAGACGGTCGTCGACGCGGCGCATGACCTCAGCACACCGGTGGTGGGTCATTGCCGGAACTCGTTGAGCACCAAGGAGGCCGCCGAGGCGGGTATGGACCTGATCTATCATGCCTCCTACATGGACGATGACGCACTGGAAGCGGTGATCTCCCACGGGACCGCGCTCTGCCCCACGTTCACCCTGTTGGGCAACCTGTACGACTACGGCGAACGTGTCGGGACCAACCCGGACCTGCTCAATGTGTTCAAGGCCGAACTGGAGGTCACCGGGCGCGCCATCGGCAAGGCGAAAGACGCCGGTGTCCGCGTGATCGCCGGTTCCGAAACCGGATTCGCCATCACCCCGATCGGTGAATGGCATGCCCGCGAATTGGAGATGCTCGTCGAGTACGCCGGATTCACCCCGATGGAGGCCATCAAGGCCGCAACGTCGGAAGCCGCTTGGGTGATGAAGATGGATGGGAAACTCGGTGCGGTGGCCCCCGGCTACGCCGCCGATGTGATTGTGGTGGATGGTGATCCGTTGCGCGACATCAAGGTGCTGGCCCGCCACGGAGCGATCACCGAAGTGATCAAGGCCGGCAAACGTATCGACATCAGCACCCCGATCCCCGAGCGCACAGCCCGGCCCGGCGAGAAGGTCGCCTTTCTGGCCACCTGCCCGCTCACCCGGTCGTTCGCCCTCGAAGACACCGCGTTGCCCACCAATGGTGTGCTGTCCGAACAGGAATTGGCGGATCTCGCGAAAGCCTGAGCGCAACGGGCGGATCTGCACTGCCGGGTGCGAATCAATCGACGAGTGTGTCGATGAGCGGCTGTACCCGGAAAGGCAGCGGCGTCGTGAGTGCGAGCGTTGTATTCGAGTGCGCCACACCGTGGATCGACACGACTTTCTGAATGAGATCTTGCAGTCCGTCGTGGGTGCGCGCGGCCGCCTGCACCAACAGGTCTTCGCGGCCGGTGGTCGCATGCACTTCAAGTACTTCCGGTATGGCGGCCAGGCTGGCAACGACGTGATCGAGCTGCCCCTGCTCCAATTCCAGTGCGAGGAAGGCACGCACAGACACCCCGAGCGGCGCGAGGTTGAGACGCGGCGCGAAACCGTCGAGCACACCGGCGGTTTCGAGTCGTTTGAGCCGCGCCGCGACCGTGTTTCGTGCCACCGACAGTTGTTGTGCCAGTTCCATGACTCCGGCCCGCGCATTGCGCGACAGGAGTTCGAGAAGCCGGACGTCGAGATGGTCGAGTGTGATCATTGTGGTGCACTGCCTGTCGGTAATTCGGAAATGATTGATCAGAATGCTCAGTCACAGCCAAAGCTGTTGACCGCCAGTTCATATGAGCTCAGTCTAACGGTACATAGTGATCACTTTCCGACTGATTCGTGTGACGAATTGAGGCACTTGGATGACAGCCCTCCAGACAAACCTAACCGCCCGGCCCGCGGACCTGAACGACAGATACCGGACAGATGGCGGACCGGTGCTGATCACCGGAGTACAGGCGATCGCGCGTTTGCTCGTCGAACAGCATGAGCGCGACCGCCGAGATGGCCGGCGGGTCGCGGCGTTCGTGTCCGGGTATCAGGGCAGCCCCCTGGCCGGACTGGACCGGCTGCTGGCCGGCCTGCCCGAGTTGACCTCCGGGCACGACGTGCGGCTGGTACCCGGCATGAACGAGGAACTGGCCGCAACGTCGGTGTGGGGCAGCCAGATCGGTCTCCCCGGCGAAACCCGTTCTCACGACGGCGTGTTGGGCGTCTGGTACGGCAAAGGCCCCGGCCTCGACAGGGCCGCCGATGCGATCCGGCACGCGAACATGTACGGCGCCGACCCCTCCGGCGGCGTTCTTGCCCTCGTCGGCGACGACCCTGCCGCCAAATCGTCGAGCCTGCCGTGCGCCAGCGAACGCTCACTGGCCGCGTTGTCAATGCCGGTGTTCTTCCCGCGCAACGCGACCGAGGTGGTCACGTTCGGTCTGCACGCCGTCGCCCTGTCGCGGGCATCGGGATGCTGGTCGTCTATGAAGGTCACCGCCGATGTCGCCGACGGCCTCTGGACGCTCTCGGACGACTTCGCCGGCCTGGAGATCAGGGTTCCACAGATCGAATGGGAAGGGCGTCCGTGGACGTATCGGCAGCGGCTGCTGCTGGCACCTCCCGATAGCCTGCTCGCCGAGGCCGACCTGTACGGACCGCGCTGGGCGATGGTGACCGCGTTCGCAGACGCCAACGAGGTCGACCGCATCGAGGTGCCGACCCGCGAGGCGTGGCTCGGGATCGTCGCCGTGGGTGCCGCCTACGACACGGTGTGCGATGCGCTCGGGCAACTCGGCGTGGGACCGGACCGTCTCGCCGCCGCCGGAATCCGGATCTTGCGCATCGGCATGCCGTATCCGCTGGGAGTGCGAAGAATCCGGGAGCTCGCGGACGGCGTCGAACAGGTGCTGGTGGTCGAGGACAAGACCGAGTTCGTCGAGACGCAGGTTCGTGACATCCTCTACCGGTCACCCCATCGCCCACAGATCCTCGGCAAACGCGACGGGTGTGATCAGCCGTTGATCCCCGCCGGCGGCCAATTGACGTCCGAACGGCTGCTCGCACCCCTGCGTCGGGTACTCGCTGATCGGATCGATCGCGCGCCCGTCGCACCGAAGCAACTGCCGATCACCGCGCTCAGCGCGAGCCGCACCGCATACTTCTGTTCCGGCTGCCCGCACAACCGGTCGACGGCGGTGCCCGACGGTTCGCTCGCCGCCGGTGGCATCGGCTGCCACACCCTGGTGACCATGTCGGGCCGGTCCGACTCGCAGGTCACCGGGCTGACGCAGATGGGCGGCGAGGGCGCCCAGTGGATCGGGCAGTCCGCCTTCACGGATGTGCCGCACATCTTCCAGAACGTCGGCGACGGGACGTTCTTCCATTCCGGGCAACTTGCAGTGCAGGCGTGTGTGGCGGCCGGGGTCAACATCACCTACAAGATCCTCTACAACGAGGTCGTGGCGATGACGGGAGCGCAGGACGCCGAGGCGGCACTGCCCATCGAGAAGCTGACCCACAAACTGACGGCCGAAGGCGTCCGCAAGATCATCATCTGCGCCGACGACCCCGAACGGCATCGACGCTCGGCGATGGCGCCCGGCGTGGAACTCTGGCACCGCGATCGTCTCGACGAGGCGCAGCGCGTGCTGCGCACCATCGACGGCGTCACCGTCCTGATCTACGACCAGCATTGCGCCGCCGACGCACGCAGGCAACGCAAGCGAGGCACGCTGCCCGCGCGCCGCACGCGGGTGCTGATCAACGAGGCGGTGTGCGAAGGCTGCGGGGACTGCGGCATCAAGAGCAACTGCCTGTCGGTGCAGCCGGTGGACACCGAGTTCGGTCGCAAGACCCGCATCGACCAATCGTCCTGCAACACCGACTATTCCTGTCTCGACGGGGACTGCCCGTCGTTCGTGACGGTGGAGATTCCCGACGGCGCGGCGCGGCACCGGCCACCTGTTCTGGCGCCACCGCGGGTCGACGACCCTGTCCTGCCGGTGGTGTCCATGACGCACAACATCTTTCTCGCCGGTATCGGCGGCACCGGCATCGTCACGGTCAACCAGATACTCGGGATGGCGGCCCTGCGCGCGGGTTTCCACGTCGACGGGCTCGACCAGACCGGGCTGAGCCAGAAGGCGGGACCGGTGACCTCGCATCTGCGGGTCAGCAACTCCGCGCGGGTGCCCGTCTCCAATCACGTCGCTCCCGGCACCGCCGACTGTGTTCTGGCGTTCGACCTGCTCACCGCCGCGGACGGCAAGAATACGACGATCGGCGGGGCGGACCGGACGATCACGGTGGCCTCCACGAGCAAGACCCCTACCGGTGACATGGTCTACGACGCGACCGTTGCCTATCCCGGCACCGAATCGTTGCTGGCGCGCCTGACACCGCACACACGATCGCTGGTGCATTTCGACGCGTTGGCCGCAGCCGGACGACTCTTCGGCGACACCGCCTGCGCGAATCTGCTGTTGGTCGGCGCCGCCTACCAAAGCGGCGCACTCCCCTTCGGCGCCAGGCATATTCGTGACGCGATCGACCTCAACGGTGTGGCGGTGGAGGCGAACAAGACGGCATTCGAATGGGGCCGAGTCGCGGTGGCCGATCCCACGGCTTTCGCCGCACACACCGGTGACGCCCGGCCACCGCAGCGCAGTGACACGGTAGTACCACACCATCTGTTCGCCGGCAGCACGATGACAGGATTGACCCGCGAACTCACCGAACGCCGGGCCGCCGGGCTGGTCGCCTTCCAGGGCGAGCGGCTGGCCTCTGCCTATGTGTCTGCCATCCAGCGGGTGTGGGACGCCGAGCCCATGGTCGGGCGCCACACGCTGAGCGAGACGGTGGCGCGCAACCTGCACAAGCTCATGGCGTACAAGGACGAGTACGAGGTGGCCCGGATGCTCACCGACCCCGCCTTCGTGGCATCGGTCGAACGGGAGGTGCCCGGCGCGCACAATCTCACCTACCGTCTGCACCCGCCTGCACTGCGTGCGCTGGGCCGTAGCACCAAGGTCGGCTTCTCGCCCCGCTCACATGGCCTCTTGCGGCTGCTTGCCCGCGGCCGGAAGCTGCGCGGCACCCCGCTGGACCCGTTCGGCCACACCCGGATGCGCCGTCTCGAACGGCGCCTGGCCGACCACTACCTCGGCACCGTCACCGGGCTCGCCGACACGCTCACCAGCCAGAACTACGATCACGCGGTCACGATCGCGGCAACGCCCGAGCTGATCAAGGGATACGAAGATATCAAGCTTCGTTCGGTGGGTGCGTATATGTCGGCGCTCACCGAGTTGGGCGTGGATACCGCTGGTCTGGAAGCATGATGACCGGCGGTCACCCGCTCTCCCTGGCTGCGGCGACAATCCTGGATGCCGATCATTTCACCGCGGTCGAGGTAGCCGGTACTGCGGGCTTCGATGCGCTAGGATTGCGTTGGGACCTCGATGCCGACCGCGGCATCGCACCACCGCGGCTACGGCGGGCAATCGACGACACGGGGCTGCGGCTACTCGATCTCGAGGTGATCCGGTTGTCTCCGGACATTCCCCTCGACAACCACCGGCGCCTGATCGATATCGCCGAGCAGTTACGTCCGGAGTGGCTACTGACGGTCAGTCATCATCGCGACCCGGGACGTACCTGCGACGAACTGTTGCTGCTCGCGGACCTGATCGAGCCGTTCGGGTGCTCGATCTCGCTGGAGTTCATGGCGTTCACCGAGATCAGGACGCTCGCTGACGCGCTGGGTATCGCCGCGTCGGTCCGGGCGGACGGCGCGCACAACATCGCCGTTCTGGTCGACGCCCTGCATCTGGACCGGTCGGGCGGTTCACCCACGGACCTGCGCACGACGGCCGCCACCGAATTGTCGTACCTGCAGATCTGCGACGCTGACTCGAACCTCGTACCGCCACATGATGATCCGGAGGCACTGGCATTCGAGGCCCGCCATGGCCGCCGATTTCCCGGCGACGGGACCCTGCCGTTGGCGGAGCTGATCGCACAGGTCCCGGCGATGATGCCCATCAGCGTGGAAGTCCAGTCCCGTGAGTGGACGTCGGCACCCGAACTGACGCGCGCACGGCGTGCGATGTCGTCGGCCCGCAGAGTTCTCGCGTAGCCGGTCACACTGTTCCCTGACGACGTTAGTATTACACCGACTAAGAATCTAGGGAAGGTTGCGCGACATGGCATGGGCAGTGGTGACAGGGGCGGGTTCAGGACTCGGTGCGGCGATCGCGCGACACGCGGCGAAGGCAGGCTACCGGGTGGCCGTCTGGGATCTCGACGGCGATGCGGCCGAGGCCGTCGCGTCCGGGATCGGCGAGGGCGCCGTGGCACACCAGGTCGACGTCACCTCGGGCGAGTCGCTGGACGCGGCCTTCGCGGCCCTACCCGAGGCGCCGTCACTGCTGGTGAACAATGCGGGCATCGTCCGCTTCGGTCCACTATTGGAACTGCCGGAGGCGGACTGGCGGTCGGTAGTGGACGTCAACCTCACCGGCACCTTCCTCACCTCGCGGGTGGCGGCGGCTCTCATGATCGCCGCCGGCGGCGGTGTGATCGTGAATATCTCGTCAGTGAACGGGATTTCGGCGGCCCCCAATGCCGGCGCGTACACCAGCACAAAGGGTGCGATCAATACGCTGACCGAGCAGATGGCGCTTGAGTGGGGGCCTCGCGGGGTGCGGGTCAACGCCGTCGCTCCCGGCCTGATCGACGCGGGCATGTCCGAGGCCATCTACGCCGATCCGCAAGTCCGCGAGTTACGCCGGAGCAGGGTCCCGCTGGGCACACTCGGCTCGGCCGAGGACGTCACCGGGGCAGTGCTGTTCCTGGCGTCGGAGGCCGCGAGGTACATCAACGGCCAGGTACTCGTCGTCGACGGCGGCCTGACCAAGTCGGCGATGCTCGGGTTGGCCCGCCCCCAGTCGGTGGATTCGGTGGGGCCGGACGGAAATTCCTGATTCCCACCAATCCTCACCATTTAGGCGCTAGTCTCATAACTACTATCGGCGCCGATGGGGACGCCGGAGTCTTTCCGACAAAGGAGTCCGTCACATGTCCGCACAGTTGCGGGGCCTCGAAGGCCTCAACGTGTTCATCACCGGCGCCGCCAAGGGGCAGGGATTCAACCACGCCAAGGCCTTCGCCGACGCCGGCGCCAACGTGGCGCTGCTCGACATCACCGAGCCCATCGAGAACGTCTACGAACTCGCCGACCAGGAGATGCTCGACACCGCCGTGAAAGAAGTCGAAAGCCGCGGCGTCAAAGCACTGGCCCTGCCGTGCGATCTACGTGATGAGGCCCAGGTCAAGGCGTCGGTCGACAAAGCCCTGGAATTCTTTGACGGCCGCATCGACGTCATCGTGAACAACGCCGGGGTGGCCGCGCTCGACACCATCCAGGACATGCGCAGCGATGTCCTGGACGCCGTCATCGACACCGTTCTCAAGGGCCACATGTACGTGGTGAAGTACCTGGTGCCGAACATGATCGAGCGTCGATCGGGAAAGATCATCAACATCACCTCCGGTGTCACCGGCGCCGGGACGTCGAATCTGTCGCACTATGTCGCCGCCAAGTACGCGCTCAACGGGCTGATCGCCGCGTGGGCGTTCGAGCTCGGCGAATTCGACATCAACGTGAACGGCATCGCGCCGGCCACCATCAGGCCCGGCCTCGGACAGGGCTCGGGCATGGTCGTGGGCCTGGCGAAGCAACTCGGCATGGACATGGACGAGGCGTACGAGAAGTTCTCCTCGGAGACCAATATGCCGGGCACCAAGTGGCGCGCCGAAATGCAGGACATCACCGATGCGGTCCTGTTCCTGGCATCGGACAACGCCAATATGATCACCGGCGTCCTACTGCCGGTGGACTGCGGGCAGGCCGCCCGCTGACCGACTCGGGCGCGGAGTCCGGCAGCCCTGATCAGTAGCGGTATTGTCACTGGACGTGGCAATCAGTAGCGCTGACCGGATCGTGGCCGAACTCCGCACCTGGATCAGCGGCGCGTCGCCGGGCACGCAACTGCCGTCGAGCCGGACGCTCGCGGCCCGGTACGGTGCGAGCCCGGTGACGGTCCAGAAGGCGCTGCACACCTTGGCCGGAATGGGGCTGGTAGAGGCACGGCCCGGCGCGGGCACGTTCGTCCGGCGGCAGTCAGCACGCCTGCGGCAACCCGACTATGGCTGGCAGACAACCACTCTGGGTGCACCAGCCGACCGCATACCGACGATCTCGACACCGTTGCGCGACATACCCGCCGACGCCATCGGCCTGCATTCGGGGTATCCCGCCCGCGAACTCCTCCCCGAACGTGCGGTGCGATCAGCATTGGTCAGGGCCTCCCGGGGGGAGTCGGCGTTGCGGCGGGCGCCGACCGCCGGAATCGCGGACCTGCGATCCTGGTTCGCGGCCGAGCTCGCGGATACCGCACTATCCGGGGTGACTCCCGCAACGGAACGCGATGTAGTCATCGTGCCGGGGAGCCAGAGCGGACTGTGTGCGATCCTGCGGGCACTCGTGGGCGCCGGACGGCCCGTCGTGATGGAGTCCCCGACGTACTGGGGAGCGATGACCGCCGCCGCACAGGCGGGCGCGACGGTCGTCCCGATCGCATCCGGTCCCGGCGGACCCGATCCCGACGATCTGGCGCGAGCCCTCGACCTGTCCGGGGCGACGGTCTTCTACGCCCAGCCCAATTTCGCCAATCCGACCGGCGCTCAATGGTCTGCGGAGATTCGGCAGGGTGTCCTCGATGTGATCGGCGCCCGGGGAGCGTTCCTCATCGAGGACGACTGGGCCCACGACTTCGGGATCGACGCGCCGTCGGTTCCGCTCGCATCGGGCGACGATTCGGGTCATGTCGTCTATCTTCGGTCGCTGACCAAAAGTGTGTCGCCCGCGCTGCGGGTGGCGGCGATCATCGCCCGCGGTCCGGTGCGTGAGCGCATCGCCACTTATCACAGTGCGGACGCGATGTATGTGAGTCCCGTTCTCCAGGAGGCCGCGCTCGAGGTCGTGTTGTCGCCGGCCTGGCGCACGCATCGCCGCTTCCTGTCCGACGCCTTGCGCTCCCGCCGCGATCTGCTCCTGGACAGTTTGACCGAGCAGGCCCCGGAACTGACCGTCGAGCGCCCACCGCGAGGCGGGCTCAACGTGTGGGCGCGGCTCCCCCATGCCCTCGACGCCGGCGAACTCGTCCGTGACTGCGAACGGGCCGGGGTTATCATCGCCGCCGGCGACGAGTGGTTTCCTTCCGAGCCGCCGGGCCCGTTCGTCCGCCTCAATTTCGCCGCTCCCGATCCCGCACGCCTGTCCGCCGCGACTCAGGTCATCGGGGATGCGGTGGATACTCTGTTGCGACAACGATCTCGGTAACTGCTATCGTAAGTAGTGAACCTAGACAGTAGCGCTACTACCAATTCGCCGACGGTGTTACCGTCGGCTCCCGCACTCCGATCATGCGGGGGCGGACTCCGGTGGGGTTTCGTCGGGGTCGCCGGCTTCTCCCTCACCGTGCCGCTGACCCGCATCGCCGTCCAGGATCACGCGATGTCGCCGGTGTTCGTCGGCGCCGGACGTGCGGTGCTCGCCGCGGTGCTGGCGGCTCTCGTGCTCACGGCAACACGCACCCCCGTCCCTTCGCCGGCGCAGTGGCGCCGCATCGCCGTGGTCGCGGCCGGCGTGGTGCTCGGTTTCCCGATGATGACGACGTACGCGCTGTCGACGGCGTCGGCGAGCCACGGCGCGGTGATGATCGCACTGCTGCCCGCGGCCACTGCACTGGTCGCGGTCGCGCGCGCCCGTGAACATCCGCCGCGACGTTTCTGGGTCACCGCAGCGCTGGGCGCGCTGGCGACGGTGAGCTTCGGGCTGATCCACGGCGGTTCCGGAACCATCCGGGCATCGGACCTTCTCCTTCTCGGCGCCGTCGCCGCCGCCGCGGTCGGGTACGCCGAGGGTGGTCTACTCGCCAAGGAGATCGGTGCATGGCAGACGATTTCGTGGGCGCTCGTTTTCGCCTCGCCCATCATGACCGCTCTGACTGTGTGGTCCGTCGCCGGTCAGCCACCCTCGGCGTCTGCGACGCAATGGGCGTCGTTCCTGTATCTGGGCGCGGTCAGTATGTTTCTGGCCTTCTTCGCCTGGTACCACGGACTGGCGATCGGGCCGATCACGCGCGTCAGCCAGATCCAACTCACCCAACCGGTTCTGAGTATCGCGTGGGCCGCGCTGCTGCTTCACGAAACACTCACTTGGACAACTATTCTCGGCGGAGCCGTGGTCGTCGGTTGCGCACTGGCGGCGGTACGCTCCCGCTCATCGCACCCATCATCACCGTCGTCGTTCGCCGCTTTTCCACGGACGCCGCGCCGATGACGCCTGTCAGGTCGGCATCACCTTGTCGAGTTCGCCTGCGACATCGATGACACACGCCCGACGGATCTCCGGCGTCCTGACCTGCTGTGCGACGTGCTTGGCGATGACCCGTTTGATCTCGTCGTCGACCTGGGCCACGAACCGGACCATCTCGGCCCTCGCCCCGTGTGAGGCCACGCCGACCTGCACGTCACGCGGCCGGGGCGTGTCGACGTCGATATGGATGGACAGCGGTTCGACCGCCCGCACCGTGAGGTCGAGCGGAACCACGCCCGTCACGTCGTAACGGAGCCTGTCGACCCGCAGGTCGACCACCAGGTTGATAGACAGCGGCAGTCGGACCTTGAAGGTGATCAACTCGTTGACATAGCGGGTGATCACCGGTCGGCCCATCGACACATTGGCCTGCACCTTGACCATGCCACCTGGGCCGGTGGCCAGCGGACCGATCTCGAAGTCTTCTCCTGCCAGCGGTGTGAACGCCGCGCCGATACGGTTCTCGGTCACCGCGATCTCGAAAAAGCGTCGCCCGAACTTCTCGTAGGACAACTGCTCCGGCGTCTGCTCACCACTAGGCTTCTGCCCACCGCGGGGCGTCTGCTCACCATCGGGCTTCTGTTCATCGTTAGGCATCGCGACGTACGTTACCGGAGTCCTTCCGGCAAACACGTGACAACTGCGCATCGTCGCGCCTCCGGACGACCATTCCGGTGTACGGTCTGGTCAGCTATCCTCGACAAGCCACAGCGAGGCCTGCGGCTCCAGACCATGCCCGCTGATGGGGGGATCACTTGTCCGCTACCGATACCCAGGACGTCACCGACAACGGTCCCGGCACTCCACCGACGCCCGACTCCACGCCGTCCTCGTCGCGGTTGCGCGGACTCCTGGCCCGGCTCGAGTTCACCGGCGTCATCCTCGCGGTGATCTTCGCCTGGCTGTCGGCCACGCCGTCACTGCTCCCGCGCGGCCCCCTCTTCCAGGGCGTTGTGACCGGAGGATCCGCGGCGATCGGTTACCTCCTCGGAGTGTTCGCGGCGTGGATCGTGCGCTACCTACTCTCCCGCGAGACCAGGTGGCCATCGCCCGGTCCCCGGGTCTGGGCCGTCACCGGCATCGTCGCGATTGTCGGCACCGTGATCATGGTCATCTTCTGGTACTCGGACTGGCAGCACGACATCCGGGAGCTGATGGGGGTGGAGCAACTCAGCTGGTGGGCATATCCGACGATCATCGTCGTCGCGGTCGTGGTCTTCGTGATCCTGATGGCGCTCGGGCGCGGCTGGGCGGCATTGATCCGCTGGATCGGCGCGGGCAGTCGGCGCATCATGCCGCCCCGGGTCGCGCGGGTCGTCGCCGCGAGCATCGTCGTCCTGGTCACCGTCTTCCTGGTCAACGGTGTGATCGTCGACTACTCCATGCGGGCGCTCAACTCCGCGTTCGCCGCGGCCAACGGCGAGACCCACGCGGACACGAATCCGACCACATCACAGCTGCGCTCAGGAGGTCCCGGATCGCTGGTCAGCTGGGATTCGCTGGGCCGGCAGGGCCGCACCTTCATCGGTACCGGCCCCACCACCGAACAACTGGCCGCCTTCAACAAGGCACCGGCCGTCGAACCCATCAGGGTGTTCACGGGCCTCGACTCCGCCGACGACGTGTACGACCGTGCCGAACTGGCAGCCCGTGAACTCGAACGTACCGGCGGCCTCAAGCGCAAGGTGGTGGCCATCGGGTCGACCACCGGCAGCGGCTGGATCAACCGGTCGGCCGTCGACTCCATCGAGTACATGTTCAACGGCGACACCGCCACCGTGAGCATGCAGTATTCGTTCCTGCCGAGCTGGTTGTCGTTCCTGGCCGACCAGGACAGGGCACGCAAAGCGGGTCTGGCCCTGTTCGAGGCTGTCGACGAGCGCATCCGTGCGATGCCGCTCAATGAACGGCCCAAGGTCGTGGTGTTCGGTGAAAGCCTCGGATCGTTCGCAGGCGAATCGGCGTTCGGCACCATCCCGTCAATCACGGCACGTACCAACGGCGCACTGTTCGTCGGCCCCACATTCAGCAACACCGTGTGGAACGACGCCACCGCGAACCGCGACGACGGAAGCCCGCAGTGGCTGCCGATCTTCAATAACGGCGCCAAAGTCCGGTTCGTCGCCGACCCCTCCGATCTGAAGCGTCCCGACGCACCGTGGGACAAGGACCGGGTGGTCTACCTACAGCACGCTTCTGACCCGATCACCTGGTGGTCACCGCGGCTCTTGCTCAACAAGCCGGACTGGCTCACGGAAAAGCGCGGCCGCGACGTCCTGCCGTCCACCCGCTGGATCCCATTCGTCACGTTCCTTCAGGTGTCGGCAGACATGGCCGTGTCCACCAACGTCCCCGACGGACACGGCCACACCTTCCTCGCCGCCGTCCCCTACGCATGGGCCCAGATCCTGCAACCGCCCGGCTGGACCGACGAGAAGACAGCCGCACTCGTCCCGCTTCTCACCCGCAGCTGACGCCCCTAGGGCGCACCGATCGCCGCATGCCGGATCAGTCGGTCCACAGGATACCGGCTCTGGTACTTTGACGTCCTCCACTGACTGTATGTAGTGCACAATCGACCCGTGACCGGCCGAGACCCAGACGTTACGACCGGCAGTGTCGAGTCCGCACCTGCGGCGCAACGCGGACGTCCCCGCGTCGTCGCTCACCACGTGGCGCAGTTGTGTCGTTTCGTGTGGATCGAGTTGCAGTGCTGTGCATTCGCGATCGTGGTCCTCGCAGGAATCGCCGCGTCGACACTGCTGCGCGGATACTGGGACGCACCGATCCTGCGTTACGACGCGCTGCTGGTCTTTCTCGTCGCGGTGCAGGTGATGTTCGTGGCCTCCCGCCTGGAGACACCACGCGAACTGCTGGTGGTCTGCATCTTCCATATCCTCGGACTGGTACTGGAGATCTTCAAAGTCGCCGCCGGGTCGTGGGAGTACCCCGAATCCGGTATCGCCACAGTCGCCGGGGTTCCGCTGTACGCCGGGTTCATGTATGCCGCGGTCGGCTCCTACATCTGCCAGGCGTTTCGCCGGTTCGACCTCGGCCTCGGCAACTACCGCATCGCGGTCGTCGGCACCCTGGCCATGCTGGCTTACGTGAACTTCTTCACCCACCACCTGATCGGCGACTTCCGGTTCCCCCTGCTGGTGGCGTTCCTGCTCGCCACGATCCGAATGCGTGTGTGGTTCACAGTCGGCGACGACCGGTACTGGATGCCGCTGCCGCTGTCGTTCGTCCTGATCGGGCTGTTCTTATGGATCGCCGAGAACATCGCCACCTACTTCGGTGCATGGCAGTACCCCGGCCAGGAAGCCGGCTGGCAGCTCGTCCACATCGGCAAGTTCAGTTCGTGGACCCTGCTGGTGACCCTCAGTTTCGTCCTGGTCACCGCGCTGATTCCCCGGCGACCCGACGACCAGCACCGATGATCGCCGACACCCTTGTCACGCAGGCTTACGCATCGCCACGAATCCACGTTCCCGCAGCAGGACCTTGACGCCGTCGTCCTCATCGAAGACATAGGCCCGGGCAAGAAGGTCATTGAAGTTGTCGGCCACTGCGAGGTCGTGTTCGTCGAACGGAACGACCAGGAGCAGCTCGTGACCGATCAACCGACTGTTGGCGACGAAGAGCGCGGTCCGCTTGTTCCCGTCCTCGAACGGCTGCGCCCGCGCGAGGCTAATCGTCGCCGCCGGAGTTGTGCATCGCCGTGACATCGGTGCCATCGTCGGCGCGATCTCAGTAGCGTCATCGTTGGGGCTTCTTCGTCCAGGTCGGCGTCCACGCGTCACGATCGGTGCGGTTGACTTGTACCGATGCGATGTAGTCGAAGAACACGCGCAGTGACGGGTGCGGGTTGTCTCGACGCCAGATGACCGAATGCGGGTACACAGGTGTCGGATCGCGGAGCGGAATCAGGCGCAGGTCATAGTGTTCCGGCCAGATCAGTCGTGGCGCATCGCCCGCGATGGTGGCAAGGTCTGCGGATTCAGCGAGCGCATCCAGGAGTGCTTCGGTCCCGAAGTTCGGGCCGATGGTGTCGATCGTGAGGTCGAAAGCTGCGGCGAACTCGTCATAGTACGCGGCCCATTCGGTGCCCGGCGTATTGCCCGGCATCCAGATGCGATGCCCCACGAGTTCACTTGGCGAGAGCCGGCGAGCTGAGGCCAGGGGATGTGTCGGGCCGACCAGCAGCTGGAGTTCATCGTCAATTATCCGGACGTGGTTGAGGTCGCTCGGAAGCTTGTCTCTCACAGCCCGGAACGTGGCGTCGAGCGTGCCGTCCTGGACCGCCTCGACAGCTGCGGACGCATCCAGCAGGGTCACCACGTCCAATGCGACTTCCGGGTGGGCTTGATGGAAGTCGCGAAGGAGTAGTCCAGGTGCGATTCGGCGACTGACCGGGTCGATCCGCAGCGCTCTGTGGCCCGGACGAACTGATGCGATCGCCCGTTCCTCGACGGCGAGCATCTCTCGCGCATGAGGCAGGAAGGCTTGCCCGTCCAGGGTGAGCCGGACACCGCGCGCAGCAACTCGCACGAACAGACGAACTCCCAGCGCCCGCTCCAGCGCCGCGATCCGCTTGGACACAGCCTGTTGGGTGACTCCCAGGTCAGTCGCCGCCTCCTGGAACTGTCCAAGATCCGCCACGGAGACGAACGTGCGCACGAGGTCAAGGTCCACCCCGGCAGCCTACATAATCAACCGTAAGTTGTTGGTAGCTACCAGGATCGTTGTTTGCATCGCAGTTAATCGGCCTATTCGATGGAAGTGGTCAACTATTGGTTGTGGAAACGAGGCACCGGTGCAACCGAGTCGGCTCAGCAAAGACTTCAACCAACTGTGGGCTGCCTTCGCGACCAGCTCGTTCGGCACGGGACTCGCCTTCGGTGCCTTGCCGCTCATCGCAGTGCTGGTCCTGCACGCCGATCCATTCGAGGTCTCGTTGCTGGCAGCGGCCGGTACGCCGCACGGGCCAGAGGTTCCGGTTTGCCGACCTCATCGAGGGTTGGCGGTTCATCCTCGCCGACCGCCTGCTGCGCTCACTGTTCCTGAACACGACGGTTGTCAACGGCCTCATCATGGCGACCGAGCCTCTACTGGCCGTGCTCTTGCTCAGAGAGTTCGGGTTCAAAGCATGGCAGTACGGCCTGGCCTTCGGCTTGCCATGTCTAGGTGGGCTTCTCGGGTCGCGCCTGGCCCCGCGACTCGTCGCACGATACGGCCCGCAAAGAGTTCTCTACGTCAGTGGCATCCTGCGCGTCTGCTGGCCAGTGGCGTTCCTGTTTGTACGGCCGGGAACACCGGGACTGCTCACGGTGATCGCGATTGAGTTCGCTCTGATCACCAGCATTGCAGTGTTCAACCCGGTGTTCGCCACCTACCGTCTCCAAAGGCTTCAACCCGAACAAGTCGCGCGAGCTCTCTCCGCCTGGCGGATCAGTGGCAACGCGAGCATCGCTGCGCTCACCGCCGTCTGGGGAGTGCTTGCCGGATTCGTCGGTGCCCACACCGCGGTCGTCCTCGCCGGGGTCGCCCTGTTGGCGACCCCTCCGCTTCTCTCCCGGCGGGAGTTCGATTCGTGACCGTTCGAGTCGTCCGGCCGCATGCCCGCGCACCCTATCTCTGGTCCCCTCATCCACAGACCAGCCACGACATATCGTCGCAGCGCCTCGTGTACGACCAGCTCGACATTTTCGGGCGGACCACCTTCGGACACAATAAATCCCTGATGAGACTTGCTGTCTCACCAGGGATTTGACGTCGGGCTGACAGGATTTGAACCTGCGACCACCTGACCCCCAGTCAGGTGCGCTACCAAGCTGCGCCACAGCCCGTTGCCGTCGTTCTCACGAGGCCTTACAGACATTAGCCCACCACCCCCGCGAACGACTAATCGCCTGGTCAGGGGCGGTGGATGTCATCTACTTCTTACGACGCTGCTCGCGCTTGTCGCGGACGCGGACGTTGATCCGGACCGGGGAGCCGTCGAAGTTGAACTCCTCACGCAGTCGGCGCTCCAGGAACCTGCGATAGCCGGCTTCGAGGAAGCCGGTGGTGAACAGGACAAACGTCGGCGGGCGGGTAGCGGCCTGAGTGGCAAACAGCACGCGCGGCTGGCGGCCACCACGCAGTGGCGGCGGTGTGGCGGCGATGATGTCCTTGAGCCAGTTGTTGAGCTGGCCGGTCGAGACCCGCTTGTCCCAGGACTCCAGCGCACCCTCGATGGCGGGCACCAGCTTCTGCACGGCCCGGCCCGTGCTGGCAGAAATGTTGACGCGCCGCGCCCACGGCACCCGGGCCAGTTCGCGGTCGATCTCCTTGTCGAGCTGATAGCGCCGGTCCTCGTCGACCAGATCCCACTTGTTGAACGCGATGACCAGGGCCCGGCCGCTGTCGATGATCATCGACAGCACCCGCAGGTCCTGTTCGGTGATCGGTTCGGACGCGTCGATCAGCAGAATCGCCACCTCGGCCGCATCCAGGGCCGAACGGGTCCGCAGCGAGGCATAGTATTCGTGCCCGCTCGCGGTGCGGACTTTACGGCGCAGACCGGCGGTGTCGATGAACTGCCATGTCTTGCCGCCCAATTCGACGAGTTCGTCCACCGGGTCGACGGTGGTGCCGGCAACATTGTCGACCACCGACCGCTCGGATCCGGCAAGCTTGTTCAGCAATGAGCTCTTGCCCACATTGGGTTTGCCGACCAGCGCCACCCGGCGCGGGCCCCCCAAGGTTGTTGCCTCACGCGGGGTTTCGGGAAGAACCTCCAGGATCTTGTCGAGCACGTCGCCGGCGCCCCGGCCGTGCGCCGCGGACACCGGATGCGGCTCCCCCAGCCCCAGCGACCACAATGCGGCGGCTTCGGCTTCCTGCCGTTCGCTGTCGATCTTGTTGGCCACCAGGATGACCGGGGTCTTGGAACGGCGCAGCACCTTGGCGACCGCTTCGTCGGTCGAGGTGGCGCCGACGGTCGCATCGACCACGACGACGATCGCGTCCGCGGTCTTCATCGCGAGCTCCGCCTGCGCCGCGACGGCCTGCTGCAAACCCTTCGCATCGGGCTCCCAGCCACCGGTGTCGACGACGGTGAACCGCCTGCCCGACCAGCTCGCCGCGTACGACACCCGGTCCCGGGTCACTCCGGGAATGTCCTCGACAACGGCTTCCCGGCGCCCGAGGATGCGGTTGACGAGTGTCGACTTGCCGACGTTCGGCCGCCCGACGATGGCGACCACCGGCACCGGTCCCCCGGTACCGAGTTCGTCCCCGTCGACCAGATCGCTGATTTCCCAATCGGTTTCATCCGACCACGTGCCGTCACCGGCAACCGTCAGGCCGGTATCGATGTTGTCGGTCACGGCTGTACTCCGATCCGCTCGTCGACCAGGCGAGCCAGTTCGTCGAGTACCTGGTCGAGGGTGAGGTCGCTGGTGTCCACGAGGACGGCGTCGTCGGCCGCCCGCATCGGCGACACCGCCCGGGTCGAATCGAGATGATCACGCCGGTTGACCGCCGCCAGCACCTCGTCATAGTTGCTGGGCTGCCCCAGCTCGAGGTTCTGCTGATGCCTGCGCTGAGCGCGCGCTTCGGCGGTCGCGGTGAGGAATACCTTGAGCCCGGCATCGGGGAACACCACGGTACCCACGTCCCGGCCTTCAATCACCACAAATCGGTCGCGCGATACTTTCCGTTGCAGCGCAACCAGTTTCGTACGAACTTCAGGGACAGCCGACACCGCCGACACCGCCGCGGATACCTCGGCTGTGCGGATCCGGTCCGAGACGTCCGAATCGTTCAGGAACACCCGGTTGGTGCCGTCGGCATCGATGATGACGTCGACGTCCACGTCTGCCATGGCAGCGGCGATCGCGGCCGGGTCGTCGAGCGGCACACCGAGATCGAGCGCCGCGAGGGTGACGGCCCGGTACATCGCTCCGGTGTCGAGACACTGCGCACCGACCGTACCGGCGAGAAGTTTGGAGACGGTGGACTTTCCGGTCCCGGCAGGACCGTCGATGGCGACGACACGGGCCGATCCGGTCACCACGCCCGTATCCGGTGCGGTCGGCACGTTCGGACTGGTGCTCACAGGCCGACCGCCTCGTACAGTCCACCGATCTCGTCGCGGCCGAGCACCCGCAGGCTGCCGGCCCGCTGGTCGCCGAGGGCGACATCGCCGACCTGGGTGCGCAGCAGTCGGCGCACCGGGAAGCCGACTTCCTCCATGAGGCGGCGGACAATCCGGTTGCGGCCCTCGTGCAGCACGATCTCCACCAGCGACGCCCCATTGTTGACATCGACGATGGTGAACGAGTCCACCTTCACCGGCCCGTCGTCGAGTTCGACACCGGCCCGCAGGGTGCGGTTCAGGCTGCGCGGCACCTCGCCCTTCACGGTCGCCATGTATGTCTTGGGCACCTCGTACGACGGGTGCATCAGGCGGTGCGCCAGCTCGCCGTCGTTGGTGAGCAGCAGCAGGCCCTCGGTGTCGGCGTCGAGGCGGCCCACGTGGAACATCCGGTGCCCGGCCATGACGCGTTCGGCGATGATGTCGCCGATGCACGGGCGCCCCTGGTCGTCGGCCATCGTCGATTGCATGCCGCGCGGCTTGTTCAGTGCCAGATACTGTTTGGTCTCGTCGATGATGACGCGGGCGCCGTCGACCCGCACGATCGCGGTGTCCGGGTTGATCCGCAGTCCCTGTTCGACGACGATCTCGCCGTCGACGCTGACGCGGCCGGCGGCGATCAGTTCTTCGGCACCGCGCCGCGACGCGACACCGGCCTGTGCGAGCACCTTCTGCAGGCGAACCCCGTCGGAGACATACGACGCGCCGCCGTCACCTCCGGCGTTCCCGCCCTGGTGCCGAGCCGGGCGAGCATTGTTCAGACGCACCTTTCCCGACGTGACGTCGGGCTTCGAGGTGCCCTTGCGGTGAGTCTTCTTGGCCGGCCTGCCCGTTTCGGCGCCGCCCTTGGCGGCCTTTGAATACTGCGAACCCGTCTTGGGCTGCCCTGCTTTGCGCGCCCCCCGTCCGGGCTGTCCCCCGGACGATGCGGATGTGGAACGACCTGCGCGTTTACGCGGGCCCGGTGTGCCGTCTCGGCTAGCGGATGCCATGTGGATCTCTCATTCGGCGGACGAGGACACGTCGTCGTCCGGTGTCTTCTCTCCCGACGAGTGTGCCCTCTTGGCGTCGAGTTTGGCGAATCGTGGATCGGTGAGCAGCTCGTCGTCGAGCGAATCGATGACATCCACATCCGGCAGCAACGGTGCCAGATCAGGCAGTTCGGTCAGTGAGGCCAGGCCCAGCCGTTCCAGGAACATCTCGGTGGTGCCGTAGGTGGTGGCCGACGTGGTGGGGTCGGTGCCGACCTCGACGATAAGACCGCGGGCCAGCAGCGTACGGACTACTCCGTCGACGTTGACGCCGCGGATCGCGCCGACCCGCGCCCGGCTCACCGGCTGCCGGTAGGCGATCACCGCGAGCGTCTCCAGCGCCGCCCGCGTCAGTTTGGAACGCGCCCCGTCCAGGAGCAGACGCTCGACATACGGCGCGTAGTCGGCGCGGCTGTAGAACCGCCAGCCATCGCCGGCGAACCGCAGGTCGAAGCCGCTGCGTGCCACCCCGAAGTCGGCCGACATCTGCTGCAGCATGGGAGCCACGCGGGCCTCGTCCTCGTCGACGGCGCGGGCCAGATCCGCGGTGGGCGCCGGAGTGTCCACCACGAGCAGAACCGCCTCGAGCGCGGCACGCAGCTCGGCGTCGTCGAGCCTGACTTCGGACGTTTCGACGGCCTCCTGGTCCACCCCCACCTCACGCTCGCCGTCGCTGGTCTTGTCGACCATCGCTTCTTCCACCGGGTCGTCGCTCACTCGTAGTCTTCCTCTCCCCGACTGAGATTCACCTCGTCCGGCGCGCGCTCGCCGGTCCAGCTCACCTTGAGCTCGCCGAGCGCCTCGGGCTGTTCGAAGGCGATCGCGCGTTCGCGGAACAGTTCCAGCAGCCCCAGGAACCGTCCGATCACCTCGTACGGGTTATCGCAGGTGGCGACGATCTCCCGGAAACTGAACCAGGCGCCCGGATCGTCGAGCAGCATCGCCATCACCAGTCGCGCCTGCGCGGGCACCGATACCTTGGGCACGTGCAGGTGCGCGAGACCGACGGCCGGTGCCGGGCGCGGGGCCAGACCAGCAGCCGCGATCTCGGCAAAACGCGCCGCGTCGACGCCGAGGGTGACCTCCGGAAGCAGCCCGGTGAACCGTTCCTCCAGCGATACCGACCGCGGATACCGTTGCAACGCAGCGGCTTCGAGCTCGCCAAACAGTTCGGCGACCTGCTTGTAGGCGCGATATTGCAGCAGCCGGGCGAACAGCAGGTCGCGCGCCTCGAGCAGGGCGAGGTCCTCGGCGTCGTCCACCTCACCGGCCGGCAGCAGCCGCGCCGCCTTCAGATCGAGCAGTGTGGCCGCGACCACCAGAAACTCGGTGGTCTGCTCCAGGGTCAGCTGATCACCGAGCCTGCGGGTGTAGGCGATGAAATCGTCGGTGACCGCGTGCAGCGCCACCTCTGTCACGTCGAGGCGATGCCTGCTGATCAGATCGAGCAGCAGATCGAACGGTCCCTCGAAATTGGACAGCCGTACCTGAAAACCCTGCTCGTTGTCACTCACCTGACGTGATCACACGACGCCGGCGTCACGTGCGATGACCTCGCGCGCCAATGCCCGATACGATTCGGCCCCGGCGGATTTGGGCGCCCATGACGTGATCGGTTCACCGGCGACACTGGTCTCCGGGAACCGGACGGTACGGTTGATGACGCTGTCGAACACGATGTCGCCGAACACCTGGACGACCCGTTCCATCACCTCACGCGAATGCAGGGTGCGGGAATCGAACATCGTCACCAGGATGCCGCTGAGCGTCAGCTTGGGATTGAGCCTGTCACGCACCTTGTTGACGGTGTCGTTGAGCAGTGCCAGCCCGCGCAGACTGAAGTACGCGCATTCCATCGGGATCAGCACGCTGTCGGCGCAGGCCAGCGCGTTGACGGTGAGCAGACCCAGCGACGGCTGGCAGTCGATGAGCACGAAATCGTAGCGGTCGAGCACCGGATGCAATGCCCGGGCCAGGGACTGTTCGCGACCAACTTCGGTGACGAGCTGGATCTCGGCCGCCGACAGGTCGATGTTGCTGGGCAGCAGGTCCATGCCGTCGACCCGGGTGCGCATCAGCACGTCATCGATGGCCATCTGCGGTGGCACCAGCAGGTTGTGCACCGTCGCGTCGAGCTCATGATGCGGTACCCCGAGCCCCGCGGACAGCGCGCCTTGCGGATCGAGGTCGACCAGCAGCACCCTACGACCGCATTCGGCCAGGGCCGCACCGAGATTGATCGTCGTGGTGGTCTTGCCGACGCCGCCCTTCTGGTTACAGATCGCGACCACCGACGCCGGGCCGTGCTTGTCCAGCGGCCGCGGGTCGGGGATCTGCCGGTAGGGCCTGCCCGTGGGGCCGAGCGGCACATCACCGGAAGGCCCCGCACCCCCGGTGTCGGGTGCGGACTCCGCGACGGGTGTGGGCTGATCTGGTTCGGGCTGTGGCTCTGCTGCGAGCAGATGCTCGGAATCGGGTAGCGCTACGGACGGCTCCGGTGCGGGCACCGACGGCGTTGAGGCTCCGTCCGGGTCCCCGCTGTCAATTGTCACGTCCCCCGCGCTCCCTTCGTCGGCTGAGTCGGCCTGGCGTGAAATCAAGGATCTGGTAGTTCCGATTGTCCAGCCTAATAGGTCCACGACGTCTGATCATCGCGGATCGCCCACATCCGCCGCGACCGGTCACCGGGCCCTCGGATGTGCGGTGGCGTAAACCTCACGCATCGTGTTGACCGTCACGAGCGTATACACCTGTGTGGTGGTGACCGACGCATGGCCGAGCAACTCCTGCACCACCCGGACATCGGCACCACCGTCGAGCAGATGGGTGGCAAAACTGTGCCGCAAGGTGTGCGGTGAGACCGTTTCGGCGATACCAGCGCGTTCGGCGGCCGAGGCGAGGACCTGCCAGGCGCTCTGCCGCGACAGACGCCCACCCCGCGCGTTGAGGAACACACCGGGCCCGACCGATACCGACCTGGCACCCGCGGCCAGTGCCGGCCGGCCACGCACGAGATAGCCGTCGAGCGCGTCGGCCGCCGGTCCGCCGATGGGCACAATCCGCTCCCTTCCGCCTTTACCGCGCAACCGAACTGCGCGCGCACCGATATCGAGGTCGTCGACATCGAGGCCGATCGCCTCGGAGATCCGCGCACCACAGCTGTAGAGCAGTTCCAGCAGCGCGCGGTCGCGAAGCGCGCGCGGGGTGTCGTCGGTGCCGACGGCGTCGAGGATCCGCGCCACGTGATCGATGGGCAATGACTTCGGCAGCCTCCGCGGTGCGCGCGGCGGGGAGACCTCGTGGGCGACGTCGACATCGGTCCACCCCTCGGCCACCGCGAACCGGTGCAGCCCGCGAACGGCCACCAGGGTCCGTGCGATGGAGCTGTCGGCGAGCGGGACGATCGACCGGTCGGGGTCTCCCCTGCGTAGCTCCACTAGAAATTCGCGCACATCGGCGCAGGTGATCTCCGGTAGCCGGTCGATCCGTCGGCCGGCAAGGTAGCCGAGGTACCGGGTGAGGTCGCGCCGATAGGAACTGACGGTGTTGGTCGCCGCACCCCGCTCGACCGTCAGGTGATCGAGGTAGCGGCCAACATCGTCGGTCAGGCTCATGACCGCCGGGCGTCGCCGTGTTTACGCGATTGCAGTCCGGTCGGCTGGTCGGTCCATTCCGCTGACGGGTCGCGCAGTGCGGCGCCGTTCGTCAGTGCCACCGACACGGCGAGGATCCCGGCGACCGCTGTGGCGTTCACGATCTCCCCGGACAGGACCTGGGCGACGGCGTCGCCGAGAGCAACCCATTCGACCGCCATGTCGGCCTCTTCGTCGTGACGTTCCGCCGGATTCAGGGAGTGCAACGATTCAGCCAGATAGACCCGCAGGGCCTCGTCGGTGAATCCCGGGGACAGCGCCAGGTCTGTGAGTACCCGCCAGGAGTCGGCCGCCAGATCCACTTCTTCGGCGAGTTCGCGCTGCGCCGCCGTCAGCGGGTCCTCGTCGGGTCCGCCGTCGAGCAACCCGGCGGGTAGTTCCAGCAACCGGCGCCCGATCGGATGCCGGTACTGGCGCACCATCGCCACGCGACCGGCATCGTCGAGCGCCACGACCGCGACCGCGCCATGGTGTTCGACCACCTCACGTTCGGCGATCCGGCCGCCGGGCATCTCGACCTGATCGACGCGCAATGCGAGGATCGCGCCGTCGTAGACGGTGCGTGAGTCGCGCACGACGAAGTCATGCGATCCCGGTTCGCTCACGCTTCGGCGTCCCCGGAACCGGCCGACGGGCCGCCCTGCTCCCGCTCACCCGCGTCGTACTCCCCGAGATCAACCGGAAGACGTTCGGCCGCTTTATATTTCAGCGACGACTCGATCAGTGAACGGAACAGCGGATGCGGTCGGGTCGGTCGGCTCTTGAGCTCCGGATGAGCCTGTGTGGCCACCAGGAACGGATGGCGGTCGCGCGGGTACTCCACGAACTCGACCAGCTGGCCGTCGGGCGAGGTGCCCGAGAACACCAGCCCCGATTCGGCGATCTTGTCGCGGTAGGCGTTGTTGACCTCATAGCGGTGCCGATGCCGTTCGGTGACATCGAGAGTTCCGTACGACTCGGCCGTGACGGTGCCGCGGATCAGCTTCGCCGGATACGAACCCAGGCGCATCGTCCCGCCGAGATCTGCCTCCCCGGCCACGATGTGTTCCTGGTCGGCCATCGTCGAGATCACCGGATGCTTTGTGTCCGGGTCGAATTCGGTGGAGCTGGCCTCGTTGAGACCCACCGAGCGGGCCGCCTCAATCACCACGCACTGCAGCCCGAGACACAGACCGAGCAGCGGAATCCCGCGCCGGCGACTGTAGGCGATGGTGCCGAGTTTGCCCTCGATGCCGCGGATGCCGAAGCCGCCCGGCACCAGGATCCCGTCGACATCGCCGAGTGCGGCCTGCGCGCCCTCGGGGGTGGCGCAGTCATCCGACGGCACCCAT
Source organism: uncultured Gordonia sp. (assembly GCF_937858515.1). Lineage (NCBI taxonomy): Bacteria > Bacillati > Actinomycetota > Actinomycetes > Mycobacteriales > Gordoniaceae > Gordonia > uncultured Gordonia sp. The sequence continues at coordinate 37,316 of NZ_CALLZT010000207.1, forward strand.
TTGATCTCGACCTTGGCCCGGCAGGCGAAGCCGCCGGCCCGGATCGCCTCGGTGACCGACAGATACGCGTCGGGCAGGTCCACATACTTGCCGACGAGCGCGATCCGCACGGTCTCCCGCGGTTCGTGGACCCGCTTGAGCAGTTCCCCCCACACCGTCCAGTCGACGTCGCGGAACGGCAGATCGAGCTTGCGCACCACGTAGGCGTCAAGGCCCTCGCTGTGCAGCACCTTGGGGATGTCGTAGATCGACGGCGCATCGGGCGTGGAGATACAGCCCTCGACGTCGACATCGCACATGAGCGCGATCTTGGCCTTGAGACCCTCAGGGACGTCCCGGTCACAGCGCAGGATGAGCGCGTCCGGCTGGATACCGACGTTGCGCAGCGCGGCCACCGAATGCTGCGTGGGTTTGGTCTTGAGCTCACCCGACGGCGCGAGATACGGGACCAGCGACACGTGCAGGAAGAAGACGTTGTCGCGGCCCACGTCGTGCCGGATCTGCCGGGCCGCCTCGATGAACGGCAAGGATTCGATGTCGCCGACGGTGCCACCGATCTCGGTGATCACCACGTCGGGTGCGTCACCGTTCTCGTCGGGGGCACGCATCGCCAGGACCCGCGACTTGAGTTCGTCGGTGATGTGTGGGATCACCTGAACCGTCTCGCCGAGATACTCGCCGCGCCGTTCCTTGGCGATGACCGTCGAATACACCTGCCCGGTGGTCACATTCGCCGACTGCGACAGGTTGCGATCGAGGAACCGCTCGTAGTGTCCGACGTCGAGATCGGTCTCGGCCCCGTCTTCGGTGACGAAGACCTCTCCGTGCTGAAACGGGTTCATCGTGCCGGGGTCGACATTCAGATAGGGGTCGAGCTTCTGCATCGTCACCCGCAGCCCGCGGGCGGTCAGCAGTTGACCGAGGCTGGAAGCGGTGAGTCCCTTACCAAGCGATGAGGCGACACCACCCGTCACAAAAATATGCTTAGTGCCTGCGTGCACGTGGCGCAGTGGTCGCAATGCGTCTCCCGTCAGGATGAATCAGGCTCGAAACCTGCTTACCTACGGGACTTCACAGTAGCACCAGTGCCCGTACCCCGGTTCGACTCGGCAACGACGGCGCGCCGCGACCGGCACCGGTCCGGAGCACGGGCGCGTACTCTAGCGCGCGCCGACTGTGATGGCCGTGGCTCCGGGGCCCGTACCGTACGCACCGGTCCGTGCATTCCCCTCTTCCGCGAGTGTGAGCACACTGGTGATCCGGCCCGTCGGGACGTCGGCGTTGTCGACGGTCGAGATCGCGTTGCCCAGCGCCGGATCCGAACGCACGATCGCGATGGGTGATCCACCCGTCGCCGATCCGATGCGACCGACCAGCGACCCACCCTGTCCACGCGCTGCCATCGCGGCGGCGAGCCTGCCGACGAGTTGTCCCTTGGCTCCCGAGTCCCCACCGTAGGCGCCGCCCGTGATCACCAGCACCAGGTCGGCAGGTGTGATCGCATTGTCGACATAGCCGATGAACCCGCCTTCGCGAAGAGCTTCGAGCCCCACCCGCGAATCCTCGGCCGCAGCCGCGCGCGTGTCGGCCGAATGCAGCGTCAGTGTTCCCAGCAGGTCACCGGCCCGCGACCCCGAGTCGACGTAGTCGGCACGCAGCTGCGCGCCGACGGGAATCGTCTGGTCGATGATGCTGCGCAACTTGGCGGCCTCGTTGTCCGCCACGAGTTGCTCGGAGATCTCGATCTGGCCGGCGAAGCCGGCGCCCGCGGCCGATACCGACTCCTTGAGCGCATCGACATCGGCGTCGACGACACCCGGGACGGTGACCACGAGCACCGAATGACCTTTGAGTGTCTGGGCGATCAGGCGCGGCGCCATCGCCCGGTCGAAGCTATCGGCCGAGTTGAGCTTCGCGTTCAGCTGGTCGCGTTCCTCCTGCAGGTCGCCGATCCGGTCGCGTTTTGCGCCGGTCAGCGAATTGACCTGATCACCGACGAAACCCGAACCGAGAAAGAGCCCGAGGGCGAGTGCGAGGAACACCGCAACCAGCGAAATCGCGTGTTGACGCAGCGAGATCATGCGCTAGCGGTTCCAGACGCCGCGCGCCCACTCGACCAACCGATCCCACTGAGCCACGATCCAGTCCCAGGAGTCAGCCCCCGAATTGGACAGGACGACCGCGGCGATGATCGCGATGAGCGCAGCCAGCACGACGAAAGCGATCGCGGTACCCGAAACCCGGCTACGGTACAGCGTTGCAACGGCTTTCGCGTCGACGAGCTTGGCCCCGACCTTCATCCGGGTCAGGAACGTCGACGGGTTGCTCTCCCGGCGCGAGCGGTCGAAGAAGTCGTCGAGGTCGCCGCCGCAGCCTGCGGTGACGATCAGGTCCGCACCATGGTGGTCGGCGAGCAACAGCGCCAGGTCCGAGGGTGATCCCGCGGCGGGGAAAGTGGTTGCCCCGATGCCGAGATCCTGGATCCGTTCCAGACCGGGCGCATGACCGTCGGTATCGGCCGGAAGTACCAACTGCGCACCTGATTTGAGCGTCTGGGTCTTGAGTTCGTCGGGATCGGCGATGATGACCGCAGGCTTGTAGCCCGCCTTGACCAGCACGTCGGCACCCGCCCCGACACCGATGAGTACCGGCTGATACTCCTTGATAAACGGTTTGAGGGATCTCAGATCGGCGGCGTGATCGGGTCCGTCGGCGACGACCACCACGTGGCGGCCCTTGAGGTTCACGTCGATCTCGGGGACACCCACTCCGTCGATCAGCAGCGGCGACTCGTTGCGGATGAACTCGATGGTGTTGCCCGAGAACGCTTCCAGATGATCGACCATGCCCGACTTGGCATCGATCATCATGTCGGCGATCTCGATCTCGTCGAGTTGGGTGCCATGTGCCAGCCGTTTGTCGCCGACGTACAGGTGATCGTCGTCGACGCGGAGTCGGGCGCCGTCCTTGACCCGTTTGAACACCTCCGGCCCCGTGTTGTCGAGCAGGACGATGCCGGAGGCAACCAGCACCTCGGGGCCGAGGTTGGGGTAGCGGCCGCTGATGGATTCGGAGGCGTTGACCACCGCCACCACACCTGCCGCGACGAGACGGTCGGCGGTGGCGCGGTCGAGGTCGACCTCATCGAGGATGGCGATGTCGCCCGGCCCGACGCGACCGAGCAGCCGGCGAGTATTGGTATCGATCCTGGCGATTCCGGTCACACCAGGAAGTTCTTCTGTGGAGCGCGTGAGCAGAGCAGGCATCTTCATGAGGGCAATGATTGCCCCGCTCTGTGGGTCAGTTGGGGAGGCGCGCCGTAACATTCGCAACTTTTGTCACACCAACACCATCTGTTGCGGCCAAGCTCGTGGGCCGAGTCGCTCAGCCCGCGCGTTCGCGACCGCCTTCGGTGGCAGGTCCGCGCTCGGCCTCCGCAGTCGCCAGCAACTCCTCTGCGTGGGCCCGGCCGGTGTCCGAGTCACCGAGCCCGGCAAGCATCCGCGCGAGCTCCGCCACTCGTTCCGACCGGTCGAGCGTGCGTACCGTGCTGGTGACCTTGCCCGTCCTGCCCGCCTTACCGGCTCCCACAGAACGAACCTGTTTACCGATGACCAGGTGATTGTCCGCGAATGCGGCCACCTGTGGCAGGTGCGTCACCACGATCACCTGATGTGCCCTGGCCAGCCGCGACAGCCGGCGACCGATCTCCACTGCCGCCGCACCACCGACGCCGGCATCGACCTCGTCGAACACCATGATCGATCCGCTCGTCGGCTCGGCCAGCACCACCTCGAGCGCCAGCATCACCCGCGACAGCTCGCCACCCGACGCCGACCTGGCGATCGGCAGCGGCTGCGCGTCGCGGTGCGCCACCAGCGAGAACTCGACGCGATCGGTTCCATTCGGGCCGGCGTGCAGCAATTCGCCGCCGCAGTCGACGGCCAGCCGATCATCGGCCGAAGCCCGATCGCCGGTGACGGCGACGGCAACGGCCGCCTCCCCCATCGCCAGGCCGGCGAGTTCGCGGGACACCTTCTTGCCCATCGAATCGGCCGCCTTGAGCCGGATCGCGGTGAGTTTGCCCGCCGCCTTTGCCACCTCATGAGCGGCGTCGGCAAGCGCGGCTTCGAGTTCTTCGATCGACCCCGCCGGGTCCTCGATCTCGGCCAGCCGGGCCCGTGCCTCGTCGCGCCATTCGATCACGCCGTCGATGTCGGGCGCGTACTTGCGCAGCAGCGCTTTCAGCTCGGCCTGCCGGGTCAGCAGTTGGTCGAGTGAATCCGCGTCCGTCGGCAGGTCGGACAAGAAGTCGGTCAGTTCGGCACCCACGTCCGTGACCACGGTCAACGCCTCGGCCACGCGCGGTAGCAGCCCGCGCAATGTGTCATCGGTGGATGATTCCAGGAGCGAGCGCACCTGGCCCAGGCCATCGATCACCGACCTGCCTTCGTCGGCGACGATGCCGTGTGCGCTCACGGCCGTCGTCCGGATCGTCTCCAGATCTGTCAGGCGCCGGATCGTGGCCGTGAGCTCTGTGTCCTCGCCCGGTGACGGGTCGACCACGTCGATCTCGCCGATGCCGAAGCGCAGTCGGTCCGCTTCCTGCGCGAGTTCGCGCATGTTGCCGCGCCGCTGCTCGAGCTCGTCGAGGATCCCCGTCCAGGTGTCCCGTGCCGAGCGGTAACCGGTGAGCGCCTTCGCTGCCGGCGCACCGGCGAAGGTGTCGAGCGCGCTGCGCTGATGCTCCGGTTTGAGCAGCCTCAGCTGGTCGTTCTGGCCGTGAATGGTCAACAGGCTGGTGGTGATCTGACCGAGCACTCCGACCGGCACCGACCGGCCCCCGACATGGGCCCGCGAACGACCATCGGCGGCGACGGTGCGCACCGCGATCACCGAGTCGTCGTCATCGACCTCACCACCGGCCGCGGACACCATTTCGGCGACCTCCCCGGCCCCCGATGGCAACCGGAATCGGCCTTCGATGATCGCTTTGGGGCTACCGGTCCGTACGCGCCCGGCGTCGGCACGGGCCCCCGAGAGCAGATGGAGGCTGGTAACGATCATCGTCTTGCCCGCACCCGTCTCGCCGGTGAGCACGGTGAACCCCGGATGCAACCGGGCCGACGCGTGCTCGATCACACCGAGCCCTTCGATGGTCAGCTCTTCGAGCATGTCTACCCTTGTCTCCCCCGCCACGCCGCGTCGTTCCCGCCCCGCCACGCCGCGTCATTCCCGCCCCGCCACCCGGTCACCGGAAGCTTGAATTTCGTCACCAACCGGTCGGCGAACGGCTCGGAGTCGATACGCAGCCACTTCAATGGCCGTGGACTGCGCACGATCTCGATCCGCGCTCCCGGCGGTACCTGTAGCTGCCTGCGACCGTCGCACAGCACCACCGCCGAGCGGCCGCCCTTGTCGATCTCCAGCGCGATCCGCGACCGCGGGCTCGTCACCATCGGCCGGGCGAACAAGGCGTGCGCATTGTTCGGCACCACCAAGATCGCCTCCAGATCCGGCCACATCACCGGTCCGCCCGCGGAGAACGCATACGCGGTCGAGCCCGTAGGCGTCGAAACCAGCACACCGTCGGCACCGAACGCCGACACAGGCCGCCCGTCGACTTCGGTCACCAGTTCGAGAACGCCGTGATTGGTCCGGTTCTGCAGCGCGATCTCGTTGAGTGCCCAGCTCTGGCCCAGGATCTGGCCCGGATGAGCCGGGTCGGCGATGGTGACGTCGAGTGTCATCCGGTCCTCGATCCGGTAGTCCCGCTCGACGAGACGAGTCATCACCTCGTCGATGCGGTTCGCCTCGGCCTCTGCGAGAAATCCGATCCTGCCGAGGTTGATTCCGAGGACTGGGACGTCGGCCCCGTACGCCAGTTCAGCGGCGCGCAGAAATGTTCCGTCACCGCCGAGAACGATCACAAGCTCGCACCCGGCCGCGGCATCCGGATCGCCACCGGTCACCGCGACATCGGCACCGATATCGCGCAGGTCCGCCGGATTCACCGGAAAACTTTCGGGGAGTTCGGGTCCGAGTTCGACCTGACCGGTCGGAAAATCGACGCCCGGCACAAAACTCCGGGTGTCGTGATCGATCACCCGTAACGTCACACCCGCGGCGGCACAATGACGCGCGATCGCGGCCGTGGTCTCGGTGACGATCGCGCGTCCCGTATGTGCGACCACCAGGAACTCCCGATGATTCCCACCGCGCCTATCACCGTCCACTGCTGTCCTTCCGTTCACCGCGACTTGAGGTCGGTCTTGGCCCCGTCGCCCGACGACGATCGGCCCACTCCGTACTGGCCTGCCCCGATGGGCGTCGTCTCAGCGAGGGCCTGCCTCGACCGCGGCGACGATCATCGCCATGATCTCAGGACCGACGGGTTGCGCGCTCACCGGAGCGCTCCGGTCTCCGACCTTATCCGCCGCCGCCGACATACCGCCCGGCACGTCGGCGGGTTTGTGCAACCAGATGAAGTACTCGACGTTACCCGCGGGCCCGGGCAGTGGGCTGGCCACAACACCCCGGGTTTCGAGCCCCAGCACGGCGGCGTCGCGGGCCACCTCGGCCACCGCTTCGATGCGTAGTGCGGGGTCACGGACCACTCCGCCGGCACCGACCCGATCCTTGCCGACCTGAAATTGTGGTTTCACCATCGGGAGCAGGTCACCATCAGGCTCGACGCAGTCGGCGAGTGCCGGTAGCACAAGGGACAGGGAGATGAACGACAGGTCGGCCACGACCAGGTCAACTGGTCCGCCGATCTGGTCGGATGTGAGGCTACGCACGTTGGTTCTGTCGTGCACATCCACGCGGACGTCGTTCTGCAGGCGCCAGATCAATTGGCCGTAGCCCACATCAGCGGCCACCACCCGGCCTGCATCACGGCGGAGCAGGACATCGGTGAACCCACCCGTCGAAGCCCCCGCATCGAGACAGCGGCGCCCGGCGACCGTCAGCCCGCTACCGGCGAAGGCGTCGAGCGGGCCGATCAGCTTGTGCGCCCCTCGCGAAGCCCAATCGTCCGGCGGCGCGTCGACGACGACGATCGGGGTATCGCGGGCGACATTGGTGGCAGGCTTCGCGGCGACCACACCGTTCACCTTGACCGTTCCGGCTTCGATGAACTCACGCGCCTGTTCGCGGGAACGGGCCAGGCCGCGCCGCACCAGTTCGGCATCCAATCGGGCTCGCGCGGCCATTCAGCTCCACCCTTCGGAAAATGTGGTGAACCAGCACGACCGACTCATGGGCGTTCGACGCCCTCAAGCGCCTCGGTCAGCTCGTCGTGGGCGCGTTCGAGCAGTGCGCTCTGCTTGGCGAGCCCGACGAGGTCGAAACCCTTGCTCTCAGTCTGCTGCAGCGCATCGACCTGGGCCAGCAGCTCACGCACCGCGCCCACGACAGCATCGTCGCCGACGTACTCCGATTCGGTCATCGCAAACTCACGTCAGCCCACTCCGGCGAGACCGAGCTGCGCCAACAGTGCGTTCACGGTGTCGTCGGCACCGGAGATCCTGAGCAATCCGTGATCGATGGTCTCGCTCGAGGCCCAGACCGCGGCCGCTAGGCTCGGCAGCAGACTCTCGGCAGACCCTCCGGCGGACTTCACGGTGATCGTGTCACCGTCGATCTCGATCTCCCAGCCATCGTGCGGGGTGATCGCAACCAGGTCGGCAGACAGATACAGACCCCGCAGGTCAGCGGTCACATAGGTGGGACGTTGCTCGGGCGGCGCCGCGAGCAGGTCGCGTGCGGTGCTGACCCCGGTCAGGACGAGCAGGCTGTCGAGTCCTACTGTGTGCGCACCTTCGATGTCGGTGTCGAGACGGTCGCCCACAACAAGCGGCTTATTGACACCGCTGCGACGGATCGCATCCACCATCAGCGGTGCTGCGGGCTTACCCGCGACCAGCGGACTCTGCCCGGTGGCGTTGGCGACTGCAGCGACAAGAGATCCATTGCCCACCAGCAGTCCGCGTTCCGATGGCAACGTGGCGTCGATGTTGGTGGCCACCCACAGCGCTCCGGCCCGGATCGCGAGTGCGGCCTCCGACAGTTCCGCCCACCCGATGTGCGGTGAATACCCCTGGATAACGGCGTCCGGCTTGTCGTCGGCACTGCGGGCGACACCGATGCCCACCTCGCGAACCTCCTGCGCGAGTCCTTCCGAGCCGACCACCAGCGTCCGCGATCCCGGTTCGAGGTGTTCGGCAAGGAGCTGGGCGCCGCTTTGTGCGCTGGTCACCACCTGCTCGGGCTCGGCGTCGAATCCTAGTTCGTTCAGGTGATCGGCGACGTCGACGGGACGCCGACTGGCGTTGTTTGTCACGAAGAACTGAGGAATCTCAGCGCGGGCGAGCGTCTCGCGGGCACCGATAATCGGTGCCTTGCCGCCGAAGACAGTTCCGTCGAGGTCGAGAAGCAGCGCTTCGTAGGCTGCCATGATCGATCCTGCGGGCAGCTCATTCACTTCGGGCGCGGCCGCAGGTGATGCGGAGTCACCGTCGATCACCGTGATGATCTCCGAACTCTCCT
>NZ_CALLZT010000208.1:0-45972 GCF_937858515.1 uncultured Gordonia sp.
CGCATGTCGGGCGGCTGCTGGCGGGGGTGCCTCGTCTACCCTGGTCGGTGTGAGTGAACCTTTCGATCCCAGCGCGATCTTCGGCGGCGGTGCAGGTGGCGACAACCCGATGGCCGGGCTGCTCGCGCAGGCCCAGCAGATGCAGGCGCAGCTGCTGGCCGCCCAGAACGAGATCGCCGCGACCCAGATCACCGGTACCGCCGGAAACGGGCTGGTCACGGTGACCGGTACCGGCACCGGTGAGATCACCGCCGTCACCATCGACCCCAAGGTCGTCGACCCCGACGATGTCGACACCCTGCAGGACCTGGTCCTCGGCGCGCTCGACGACCTCGCCGCCAAACGCGATCAACTCGCCCAGGAGGCGATGGGTCCCCTGGCCGGCGGACTCGGCGGCGGATTCCCCGGACTGGGCTGAGCGCCGGTGTATGAGGGCCCGATTCAGGACCTGATCGACGAACTGGCCAAACAACCCGGCCTCGGACCCAAAGGTGCCCAGCGCATCGCTTTTCATCTCCTGGCCGGGGAGAACGCCGACATCGACCGCCTCATCGGCGCCCTGGCCCGGGTCCGCGACGACGTCACCTTCTGCGACTACTGCGGCAACGTGTCGGCCGAGAAGCTGTGCCGCATCTGCGCCGATTCCCGGCGCGATGCCACCAAGATCTGCGTCGTCGAAGAGCCCAAAGACGTGCACGCCATCGAACGCACCAAAGAGTTCCACGGTCGGTACCACGTGCTCGGCGGGGCGCTCGACCCGCTGTCGGGGATCGGGCCCGATCAGCTGCGTATCCGGGAACTGCTGCGCCGCCTGGCCAACCAGCCCGACGGCGTCGACGTCACCGAGGTGATCGTCGCCACCGACCCCAACACCGAAGGCGAAGCCACCGCCACCTATCTGCTGCGGATGCTCAAGGATTTCCCAGGGCTGTCGGTCACCCGTCTCGCCTCGGGTCTGCCGATGGGCGGCGACCTCGAATTCGCCGACGAACTCACGCTGGGCCGGGCATTGTCGGGCAGAAGAATCCTGGTGTGATCGGAATGGTTCTGGCACCGGACGTGGAGCGGCATCTCGACGAGTTGGCCGCCGAACTGTCCTCCGGCGTTGTCGCCATCGACGGACCGTCGGGTGCCGGTAAATCGATGATCGCCGATGCGTTGATGTCCAAGCTCGCCGACCGCGGCACGGGTGCGGTGCTGATCCGCACCGACGACTTCGCCACCTGGGACAATCCGGTGGCGTGGTGGCACGAGCTGGAGGACGACATTCTGCGGCCGTTCTTCCGGTGTCGCGACTACGTGTACCGGCCACGGGTGTGGCACGACGGGGTGCCGACGATAGGCCGGCCGGTGTGGGTGCGGTGGCAACCGCTGCTGATCATCGAGGGGGTGTCGTCGGCACGCACGTCGATAGCGGCCCGGCTGACGCGCGCCCTGTGGGTCGACGGCGGCACCGACGAACAGCGGCTGGCGCGCGCCATCGCTCGCGACGGGGAAGTCGAGCGGGAGCATCTGACGCGGTGGCAGCAATTCGAGCGCGGCTGGTTCGGCGTCGACCGGACCCGCGATCGGTGCCGGATCCTGGATTGACCGGCGTACCTTGATCGTGTGCGCTACCGGACGCTGGACCAGCTCGACGACGCGCTGGTGAAATGCCGCGCGTGTGCGCGGTTGGTGCGCTGGCGCGAACAGGTGGCTCGGGACAAGCGTGCCGCGTTCGCCGACCAAGAGTATTGGGGCAGACCGGTACCCGGGTTCGGCCCGGATGATGCGGCGATGCTGATCGTCGGGCTTGCACCCGCCGCGCACGGAGCCAACCGGACGGGCCGGATGTTCACGGGCGACCAGAGCGGGGACGTGCTGTTCCGCGGCCTTTACGAGGTGGGGTTGGCCAGTCAGCCCACCGCGACGTCGGCCGACGACGGGATGGAGTTGTTCGGGGTGCGGATGGTGGCGCCGGTACATTGCGCGCCGCCGCAGAACAAGCCGACGACCACCGAACGTGACAACTGCGCCAAGTGGTTTCGCGCCGAACTTGAATTACTGTTTCCCACAGCGCGATCCGTCGTCGTGCTGGGTGGTTTCGGCTGGCAGGTGGCGTTGCGGGAGCTAGGAGAGTTCGGCTGGGAAGTGCCCAGGCCGAGGCCGAAATTCGGTCACGGAGTACAGGTTTGCCTGCACCGCGGCGACGAGACGATCACGTTGTTCGGCTGCTATCACGTCAGCCAGCACAATACGTTCACCGGTCGCCTCACGCCCGCCATGCTGGGCGAGGTCCTGGCCGCAGCGGCCGACCACGCCGGGATCGACCGGCGCACACCCTGAGAGGGCGAATCCACCCCGCCGGGATGCGGGGTGGATTCACGGGAACAGGTCGGCTTGGTTCAGTTTTCGAGCGTCTTGAGGACGGTGGCGGCCATCGTCCGCTGACCGGCCGCGTTCGGGTGCAGCGGGGTCAGCGACTGGGTGTCGGTGGGCAATACACCCACCATCTGTGATTGGCTGCCGGAGCAGGCCTCGTGCTTCTTCGTGGGGGTCTCGATATCGACGTACTCGGCGCCGTTCGCCTCGGCCCGCACCTTCATCACCCGGTTGAGTTGGCTGATCTTGTCCTGAATGTAGGTCGCATCCGGTCCGCCCATCGGCTGCCTGCCGGGACAGCCGCCCGGACGGATCCCGTACGGATAGCCGACCAGCAGGATGCGGGCCTTCGGGGAGCGTTCGCGGACACCGGCGATCACCTTGTCGTACTTCGGGCCGAACGCGTTGATGGTGGCGCCGACCTTGTCCCTGCCGCCCGGACGTGGAGCGCACTGGCGGCTGGTCGCGGTGGCGGCCGGATTGATGCAGCTCGCGGTGAGCTCGACCAGGTGGATGTCGTTGCCACCGATCCCGACGGTCACCAGCTCGGTGTTCTTGCGCAGGGCGGCGAACTGCGGAGGAGCGGGTGACGGGAACCCCTGTCTGCCGGTGAAGTCGGCGACCTTCGCACCGCCGCACGTCACGTCCGTGAAGTTCTTGATGCGCAGCTTCTTGGCGACGAGGCTCGGATAGTTGATCGCCGACGTCCCGCACTCGCCCTTACCCGACATCGGCAGGATGGCTGTGCCCGCCGCGTACGAATCACCAAGCGCCACATAGTTGGTGATGGTCTTGGCGGGACGGCCGCCTTTGGCCGGCTCGCCCGGCAACACCCGCCGGACAGCGCCCGCCGCAACTGCGAAACGCCGTCCCCACATCTGAATACCTACAGTCGCACGCACTCGAGCCCCTCCCTCGTCTCGGCCGCACAGATGGTTACCGGCCGGTAACTGAGATTGCCAACATATATGATGTTTTGTCAACCGACTGGGTGCTAACCGCGGCGGGCAGTCACACGCCTAACCGCGGCGGGCGGCGGCGAGGCGTTCGGTGCGCAGGCGGTCGACCTGGGGGAGGTCGAGGGGGGTGAGGGTCTCGACGCCGAGGGCCTGTTTGAGCAGGTGGTCGGCGAGGTGGGGGTTGCGGGCCAGGGCGGGACCGTGCATGTAGGTGCCGAGAACCGAACCCTGCACGACGCCTTCGGTGCCGTCGCCCACCCCGTTGCCGACGCCGTGCCGGACCCGGCCGAGCGGCTTCGCGTCGGAGCCGAGAGTGGTTCCGCCTCGGTGGTTCTCGAATCCGCTGAGCGGATCGGTGAGGCCGTCGAGGACCGGATCGGTGACGAGTTCGCCGATGCTGCGCGTCTCCTGCGGAGCGGTGGTGAGGTCGAACAGTGAAATCCCTTCCACCCGTTCGCCTGCCGACGTCTCGTACCAGTGGCCGAGGACCTGGATGGCGGCGCAGATCGCCAGCACCGGACGGCCCGCGGCGGCGGCCCGCTGGAGGCCCGGGTAGCGGGTCAGATGCCGGGTCGCCAGGCGTTGTGCGTAGTCTTCGGCGCCGCCGAGGGTGTACACGTCGAGGGAATCGGGCACCTCGTCGTCCAGTGTGATGTGGATGATCTCGGCGTCGATGCCGCGCATCCGGGCCCGTTGACGCAGGATCAGCGCATTGCCGCCGTCGCCGTAGGTGCCCATCACGTCGGGCAGCACCAGGCCGATGCGCAGAGTCGATTCGCTCACTTCCGGCCGCCTTCCGCGCGTTCGAGAGCCACACCCAGATCACGGAATGCGGTGTAATTCGCGAGCACTTCGACCCGGCCCGGTGGACACGAGGCGATGGCTTTCATCGGGTCGTCGATCGTGATGTGCTGCGCGCCCGCGTACAGCAGGCGTACCGACAGATCCGCCGCACGTTCGCCCGCCGCAACGACTTTCATCGTCTCGAACGCCTCGAACCGCACGTCCCACAGCCACGACAGGTCCTCGCCGTCGGGGACCTGGCCGTTGACGGCGATCACCAGACCGTCGGCGTCCTGGTCGATCATCGACAGCGCCTCCTGCCAGCCGGCCGGATTCTTCGCGAGAAGCGTTCGTACCGAATGGTTGCCGACCTGATGGATGCCGTAGCGTCCGGCTACCTCCCCGACGGTACCCACCGCCGCAACGGCTTTCGCGGGATCGGTGCCCATCGCGACGGCTGCGGCGACGGCCTGGGCGGCATTGCCACGGTTCGCTTTGCCCGGCACCGACAGGGTCAGCTCGGCCTCGAAACCATCGGGGCCGTAGATCTTTTCGTCGTCGACCCACCAGTCGGGGGTGGGGCGGCGGAACGATTCGTCGCCGCTCGAATACCAGCCGTCGTCGTCGCCGCGGATGATGGGTTCGCCGGTGCGCGGGCAGCTCACCGAGTCTCCCACCCAGCCCGCGCCCGCGGCCACCCACACCACTCGTGGGGCGTTGAACGCGGTGGAGGTGATCAGCACGTCGTCGCAGTTGGCCACCAGGACGGTATCGGGATGTCGCGAAATGCCTTCGCGCAGACGGCGTTCGATCATGTTGATCTCGCCGACCCGGTCGAGCTGGTCGCGGGAGAGATTGAGCAGCACCAGAACCGCCGGGTCGACGGCGTCGCTGACGTGCGGGACGTGCAGCTCGTCCACCTCGAGCGCGCAGACCGGAGCCGAACGCTGCAGCGACAAGGTGGCGATGATGCCGGCGTCCATGTTGGCGCCGTCGGCCTGCGTGGCCACCTCGCCGAGTTCGGCGAGTGCGGCGGCGACCATCCGGGTGGTCGTGGACTTGCCATTGGTGCCGGTGATCAGCGCGGTGCGTTTCCCGGCGGCGAGCCGGGACATGATCTGCGGGTCGATCTTCTCGGCGATCAGGCCGCCGATCATCGACCCCTTACCGCGTCCGGCGGTACGGGAGGCCCAGCGGGCCGCTCCGGCGGCTGTCAGGGCGATCGTCGTGCGCGCCGGCAGCCGGGCTGAGTTGTGGTGTTCACGCGCGGGCATGGGGAGAGTCTGTCACAGGTACGCGGTTGCCGAACGGGACGGCAGGGGATGTACCAATAGGGGTTGTCATGGTGTGTCGGCGGCCACAGCGGTAGGCTCTGCGCCGTGAGTCGAGCCACCACGCCCGCGCTGTCGCGGGTCGCCAAGGTCAAACGGGCTGTCGTATTACCTCTTGGGAGGCTTCCCGACGCCCTCGTGGCGCGGCTGAGCCGCCGGAGCCCGGTCAACGCGGACGGGGACCGACTCGATCCGCCGATGGCAGCGATCGCGTGGGCGGCCGATCACGTGCCGGGGATGGCATTGGTCAGCGGCACCGTCGCACAGGCTCGTGAACGGATGGAGGAGTCGGCGGGGATGATCGCCGAGACTTTTCCCCCGCTGGCCGTCGTCGAGGATTTTCGTATCAACGATGACCTGTCGGCCACCCGATACCGGGCCGGCGAATCGTCGACGGGCATCGTCCTGTACTTCCACGGCGGCGGGTTCTCGCTGGGCAGCCGCGCCAGCCACGATGCGGTGGCCAGGCGGCTGGCGATCGGAACCGGCGCCGACGTGGTGTCGGTGGAGTACCGGCTGGCCCCGGAGCACACGTTCCCCACGGCCTCCGACGACGCGCTGGACGCGTGGCGACACGTCGTCGACGCCGCCCCGCACTGGGGTGTGCGCGCCGACAAGATCGTGGTCGCCGGCGACAGTGCCGGGGCCAACCTCGCGGCTGTGCTGGCCCTGGATGTGCGCGGCGAGGCCGTGCAGCCCGCCCTGCAACTGCTGATCTACCCGGTGACAGACTGCTCCGAATCGGTCGGCACGGCGTCTCGGCGCGAGTTCGCCGAGGGCTACTACCTGAGCATCGAACGCATCGATTGGTTCACCGACGCCTACGTGCCGAACGTCCCCGACCGTTCGCATCCCCGTGCGTCGCCGCTCTTGGCCGACGATCTGTCGGGTCTGCCGCCCGCCTACGTGCTGGTCGCCGGTTTCGATCCGCTCCGCGACGAGGGCATCGCCTACGCCGACCGCCTCCGCGCCGCCGGTGTCCCGGTCACCCTCGACCGCGCCGGCGGCCTGATCCACGGCTTCGTCAACATGACCGCCCTCTCGGCACAGGCCCGCGCCGCCTCCGACCGCCTCTCCGCCGCCGTCCGCGCCACGCTCTAACCAAACCTTCTTGATCTCTGAGGCCGAAGTGACGAGGGAGTGATCACGCATCTTGATCCCTGAGGCCGAAGCGACGAAGGAGCGATTACGCATCTTGATCGCTGTGGCTGAAGCGATGAGGGAGCGGTCACGCATCTTGATCGCTGTGGCTGAAGCGATGAGGGAGCGGTCACGCATCTTGATCGCTGTGGCTGAAGCGATGAGGGAGCGGTCACGCATCTTGAACCCTGAGGCCGAAGCGACGAAGGAGCGAGGGTCACGAAGGGTCCGGCGAGACGAGCGCATGACGTCGCCACCCCGAAACTCCTGACACCGCAACGCGGTCGGCGGTCGGCCGTGGTGATCTTCCGGTGCCCATCACGCCGAGCGCGCAGCCGGCGATGACGACGGCGGCACCGAGAAGCTCGGCGATGCCGGGGGTTTCGCCGAAGAACAACCACGCCGCGGTGAGGCCGACGACCGGCACCAGCAGCGACATCGGCGCGACACGACTCGCCGGATGTCGCGACATGAGGCTCGCCCACAGCCCCGATCCGGCGACGGTCCCGAGCAACACCGTGTAGGTCAGCCCCGCGATCGCGAGCAGCCCGCTGTGGCTGCCGATGGTGGTGAGCGCATCGAATCCCGCTGTGGGACCGTCGAACACGAGACTCATCGCCAGGAACGGCAACGGTGGGATCACCGACATCCACAGCACCAGACGCAGGGCGTCGCCGGGCTGGGCTGAGCCGGGTTCGCGGTGGGTGGCGGTGAGCCGGTTGCCGATATTGCCGAACGCCCAGCCGAGACCGCCGAGAACCGTGAGGGCGATGGGCCCGACGGCACCCCACCCGAGGTCTGTCTCGGTGGCGCGGGCGAAGCCGATGATCGCGATCCCGATGACTGCCAACAGGATTCCGCACACCTGCCGCCCGGTCATCCGTTCGCCCAGGAACAGCACCCCGAGCACGACGGTGAACGGCGCCGACGTCTGCAACACCAGCGACGCCAGACCCGTCGGCATCCCCAGATGCATCGCCAGGAACAGGAACAGGAACTGGGCGATGCCGAATCCGCAGGCGTACAACAGGAACCAGCGCACCGGAACCCTAGGGAACTTCACGAACAGCAGCACCGGCACGGCCATAACCGCGAACCGCAGCGAGGCGAGGAAGAACGGCGGAAAGTGGTCGAGGCTGTAGCGGATGGCGATGAAATTCAGCCCCCACAGCAGCACGACGGTCAGTGCGATACCGCGGTCACGAGTGGTCATGTATCCATCGTGCGGGCGATGTCAGTTCAGGACAATCGAATAAAGTTGCATCCAATATGTAGTGTTGGTTAACAGTTGAGTAAGGTGCTTGCAGATTTGTTCAGGGCAGAGTCGGTTCTGGTGGCATTCAGTGGAGGCGGCCCGGTACGCACCGGCGCCACTGACTCGGTGGGGGTTTCAGGGACGCCGGGTGAGTTTGCGGGCGAGCCCGGAAAGCGGGATCGCCGGCAAACTCACCTCTGTTTCAGCGCCAGCCGAGGGCCGGGGCGACGTGGGTGAGGATCGACTCGATGACGTGGGCGTTGTAGTCGACGCCCAACTGGTTGGGGACCGTCAGCAGAAGGGTGTCGGCGGCGGCGATCGCCTCGTCCTCGAGGAGTTGTTCGATGAGTTTGTCGGGTTCGTCGGCGTAGCTGCGGCCGAAGCGGGCGGTGGTGTTGTCGATGATGCCGACCTGATCCTGGTCGTTGCCGCGCATGCCGAAGTAGGCGCGGTCGGTGTCGTTGGTGAGGGCGAAGATGCTGCGGCTCACCGAGACTCGTGGTTCACCGACGATGCCTTCGGCTTTCTCCGTTTTATTCCGGACGACTCCCGAAACCGGACGAACCCCGGAACCATGCGTGACGACGATGTCGTCGGCCTGGTTCCGGGGTTCGTCGTGCGGGGTTGAGCCTCAGCGACGAGCTGTGGCCCGCAGTAAACATAGCACTGGTCCAACCAGTTGACCAGAGATACGGGGATGGTCCATGATCATCGGCATGGAGATTCAGCCGATCGAGCGTGCAGCGGTGTCCGACGAGGTGCTCGGGCAGCTTGTCGCTGAGATCCTGTCCGGCCGGCTCGCGCCTGGAGAGCCGCTTCCCGCAGAGCGCGAGCTGGCACTGCGGTTCGGCGTCAACCGGCACGCGATCCGCGAAGCCCTCAAAGGCGTTCGTCAGGCCGGACTCGTGCGCATCTCGCAGGGCGATAAGACCCGCGTGCTCGACTGGCGCGAGAACGCGGGTCTCGACGTCCTCACCGCGCTGGCCACCACCGGCGCCGTACCGTCTGTCGAACTGATGCGCGACGTGTTCGAGATGCGCCGCTCCATCGCCGCCGACGCCGCCCGGCTGTGCGCGCAGCGTGCCGACGACGCGCAGATCGCCGCGGTCCTCGACGCCGCGGCCTCCTATCCCGAACGTGCCGACGACACCTCGCCCGAAGCGATCGTCGCCGCCGACGTCGCCTTCTGGATCGCCGTCATCAACGGATCGGGCAACATCGCCTACCGGTTGGCGATGAACACGATGCTGTCCGGGCTCGAGACCATCGGCATCCCGGCCATGCAGAAGCTCGGGCTGCTCGACGAATACGCCGACCGCGACTCCCATATCCGCCTGGCCCGGCACATCGCCGATCACGACGTCGAGGCCACCACCCGACTCGCCACCACCCTGCTCAGTCGCGTCCTCGACGTGATCGCCACAACGAAGTGAGCCCGACATGTTCGACCTGATTCTTTACGCCATCCCGTTCTTCACGGTGACGCTGTTCCTGGAGATGGCCTCGTTCTACTTCCTTCCCGACGACGACGAACGAGGCTACGAACTACGCGACAGCACAACGAGTCTCGCGATGGGGCTGGGCAATGTCGCGGTCAATGCCGGCTGGAAGCTGGTGGTGCTGTTCGTTTATGCGGCCGTATACGAGCTGAGTCCGCTGAGCCTGCCCGCCGACAATCCGTGGACCTGGGTGGCATTGTTCTTCGCCGACGACTTCATCTACTACTGGTATCACCGCACCCACCACACGATCCGGATCTTCTGGGCCAGCCACGTGGTGCATCACTCCAGCGAGCACTACAACCTGTCGACGGCGCTGCGTCAGCCCTGGACCCCGTTCAGCTCGATGCCGTATTGGATTCCCCTTGCCGCGCTGGGATTCTCACCGTGGATGATCATGCTGCAGCAATCCATCAGCCTGGTGTACCAGTTCTTCATCCACACCGAGCGCGTCGGAAAGCTGTGGAAGCCCATCGAATTCGTGATGAACACCCCCTCGCATCACCGGGTTCACCACGGCTCCAACCAGAATTATCTCGACCGCAACTACGGTGGCATCCTCATCATCTGGGACCGAATCTTCTCCACGTTCGAGGCCGAGGACGAGAAGGTCCGCTTCGGCCTCACCAAGAACATCAACACTTTCAACCCGTTGCGCGTGGCGACCCACGAGTTCACCGCCATCGGCCGTGACGTGTGGCACGCCGAGCGCTGGCGCGACCGCTGGGGCTATGTCGCCAAAGGTCCGGGCTGGCAGCCGGAGCCGGTGAAGGCCGAGCCACAGAAGGTCTGAATCGGCGGTAACGTTTGCGCATGGAAGTGCGCAGGCTGCGGCTGCTGCGGGAGTTCGCCGACCGGGGGTCGGTGGGTGCCGTGGCGGCCGCGCTGCACATGACGCCGTCGGCGGTGTCGCAGCAACTCAAGGTGCTTGCCGATGAGGCGGGCGTTGAACTGCTCGAACCCGACGGCCGCGGGATCCGGCTCACCGACGCCGGGCATGCGCTGGTGCTGCGGGCCGACGACGTCATCGCCGCCGTCGACCGGGCAGCCGAAGAGATGCTGGCGTACCGGTCGGGAAACGCCACCGTCCGGCTCGGCATGTTTCCGTCGGGGTCGACGCTGCTGCTGCCCGAACTGCTGTACCGGGCGGCCGACGCCGGGATCGATGTGCGGGCCAGTCATTTCGACGTGGCCTACGGCGACGCCCCGCCCGGGCTTACCGTCTACGACATCGTCGTCACCCATCGGGACGAACGCACCGCGTCCATCGCCTCGCCACGGGTCGCCGTGACGGAGCTGATGCGGGAACCGCTTGACGTAATCGTCGCGGGCATATCGCCTTTCGCGCGCCGCGCCGCAGTGGACGTGGCCGATCTGGCCGACAGCGACTGGATCAGCGTCGACGGCGGCTTTCCCGTCGACGATGTGCTGCTGTCGATTTCGGCGGTCACCGGTGTCGTGCCGAGGGTCACCCAGCGGATGCTCGACTTCACCACCATCGAGGCGCTGGTGGCGGCCGGGCACGGGATCGCGCTGATGCCCCGCCACGCCGTGCGGCACCCGGGAGTGAAAGCGCTGAGTCTCAAAGGCGTTCGCGCGGCCCGCGTGTACGAGGCACTGACCCGGCCCAACCCGCGCGGGTCCGTCGCCAAGGTCGTCGGGTTACTGCGCGAGGTGGCGGCGGCGGTCAGGTGAGGATTCTCGGGTCGCCGGACCCCTCGTGACCCTCGCTCCTTCGTCGCTTCGGCCTCGGGGATCAAGGGGGTGGCTCGCTCCTTGTCGCTTCGGCCTCGGCGGTCAGGAGCGCTTCTTGATCCCTGAGGAGCCGGAGCGCTAGCGGAGGCGTCTCGAAGGGTCCGGCGACCCAAGGCTCTCAACAGTCTTGAGGATCGAGCCGACTACGGAGCCCAGGTGCGAGGAGCGGTCCCGGCGTCGGCCGGGGCGGCCGCGCGGTGGGCACGGTTCACCGCGGAGACGACGGCGCGCAGGCTGGCGGTGGTGATCGACGGGGCGATACCCACACCCCATACCGTCTCGCCGTTGGCCTCCACCTCGACGTAGCAGACGGCGCTGGCGTCGTCGCCGGAGGTCAGGGCGTGCTCGGCGTAGTCGAGGACTCGGACGTCGAAACCGACTGTGCCGATGGCGTTCACGAACGCGGCGAGCGGGCCGTTGCCCACACCCTCGATCTCGCGTTCGACGCCGTCGACCTTGACGATCGCCGTGATCTGATCCTCACCGCCGTCGACCTCGGATGCGTTGACGCGCTGGCGCATCCGCTCCAGCGGGACGATCGGCATCAGGTATTCCTCGCTGAAGACGTCCCACATCTCCTTGGGACTGACCTCGCCACCCTCACCGTCGGTGAGCTTCTGGATCTCCCGGCTGAACTCGATCTGCAGCCGCCGTGGCAGGTTCATACCGTGGTCGGCCTTCATGATGTAGGCGACGCCGCCCTTGCCGGACTGGCTGTTCACCCGGATCACGGCCTCGTAGTTGCGGCCCACGTCCTTGGGGTCGATCGGCAGGTACGGGACCGCCCAGATGATGTCGTCGACGTCCGAATCCTGTTCGTCGGCATCGATTTTCATCTGATCCAGGCCCTTGTTGATGGCATCCTGGTGGCTGCCGGAGAAGGCCGTGTACACCAGGTCGCCGCCGTAGGGATGGCGCTCGGGGACGTTGAGCTGGTTGCAGTACTCGACGGTGCGGCGGATCTCGTCGATGTCGGAGAAGCTGATCTGCGGGTCGACGCCGCGGCTGAACAGGTTCATGCCCAGGGTCACCAGGCACACATTGCCGGTGCGTTCACCGTTGCCGAACAGGCAGCCCTCGATGCGGTCGGCGCCGGCCTGATAACCCAGTTCGGCGGCGGCGACGGCCGTACCGCGGTCGTTGTGCGGGTGCAGGCTCAGGATGATCGAGTCACGACGGGCCAGGTTGCGGCTCATCCACTCGATCGAATCGGCGTACACATTCGGGGTGGCCATCTCGACCGTCGCCGGCAGGTTGATGATCAGCGGCTTGTCGGGGGTGGGCGCGATGATCTCGGAGACCGCGTCGCAGACCTCCTTGGCGAAGGACAGTTCGGTGCCGGTGTACGACTCCGGGGAGTACTCGTACCGCCAGTTGGTGTCGGGGTACTTCTTCTCCTCCTCCAGCACCAGATGCGCGGCGTCGGTGGCGATCTTGACGATCGCGGGCTTGTCGGCGCGGAACACCACCCGTCGCTGCAACACCGACGTCGAATTGTAGAAGTGCACAATCACATTGGCCGCGCCCTCGCAGGCCTCGAAGGTGCGCTGGATCAGTTCGGTGCGGCACTGGGTGAGCACCTGGATGGTGACGTCGCCCGGGATCGCGTCGTCCTCGATGATCTCGCGGACGAAGTCGAAATCGGTCTGGCTCGCCGACGGGAAACCGACCTCGATCTCCTTGTAGCCCATGCGAACCAGCAGATCGAACATGCGGCGCTTGCGGGCCGGGCTCATCGGGTCGATCAGCGCCTGGTTGCCGTCACGCAGGTCGACCGCGCACCACAGCGGGGCCTTGGTGGTGACCTTGTCGGGCCAGGTACGGTCGGGGACCGATACCTTCTCCACCTCGTCGGCGAACTGAAGATAACGGTGGACGGGCATCGCCGAGGAACGCTGCGGATTCCATGCGGGCTGGTCGGCGGGGATGGGGCCGGAGGGCTCAACGATACGGCTGGCTCCGGAAGTGAAACTGTCTGCTGCGGCCATAATGGGTCATTCTCCAGGTCAAGAAAGAAGGGGGAGTGACCGGCACGTCTGATCCCCGCGGCGGAGAGCCGGTCGAATCAGACCCCGCCGCGGCAACCGAGAAGGAGCGCACGCTGCATGCCGAACACTGTACTCCTGCGGATTCACCCCGCCAAATGGCACCTCAGCCTGCGGAAACAGCGGTGGTGACCTTCGGCATGGTCTGGGCGAGTACGGCACCGGTGCCGACGATCGCCATCATCGTCAGGAAGGCGACGTGGTAACCGGATTGCAGGCCGTGGGACTCGCCGACCGTCGTGTACGCGGTGCCGATCACCGCCGCGCCGACGGCCACAGCCAGCGCCTGCACGGTGTTGAACACGCCCGATGCCGCACCGGCGAGGGCGACCGGAACATCGTTGAGGACAAGCAGTCCCGCCGATCCGACGATCGCTCCGAAGCCGAGTCCGGCGATCACCAGGGCGACCGGGAACCACAGTCCGGGATTCGACGATCCTTCTGCCAGGTACATCGCGGCCATGCCGGTGATGAGGATCGCCGCGCCGATCTGCAGGATGCGGCGGCCCAGCCTCGGCGCGAGAACTGTCGCAGCCAGACCCGCCGATACCGGCACCGCGAGCGAGAACGGGATCCACATGAAGCCGGTGTGCAGCACCGACCAGCCGAGCGCCATCTGTACGTGCAGCGACTGGACCAGGAAGTAGCCGCCGGTGGGGATGGTCAGCGCGGCGAAGGTGATCAAACCCGTTGTGAATGAACGGGTCCGGAACAGGGTGGGCGGAACCATCGGGGTGACACCTGCTTCGGCGGTGGTCACCTGGCGGCGTGCGAAGATCGCCAGGCCGGCGACGCCGATGGTGATCGTCGCGAAACCCCATGCGGGCCAGTTATTGTCGGGTCCTAGGGTGATGGGCAGCATGATCGCGGCCAGCGATGCGCCGAGCAGGCCCGCCGATCCGGCGGTGATCGGGGCGGGATTGTCGTCACGGGTCTCGGGGATGAACGACAGCGCCGCCGCGACCGCGATCGCGGCGAGCGGCACGTTGATCAGGAAGATCGGCCGCCACGACATGCCGAACCAATCGCCGTCGGTGATGACCGCACCCAGGATCGGTCCGGTGACCGCGGCCAGGCCGATCACCGAGGTGAACATGCCCATCGCCTTGCCGCGTTCGTCCGGCCGGTACAGCACCTGGATGTTGGTGAGCACCTGCGGCACCATCAGCGCCGCCGCCGCGCCCTGCAGCACTCGGAACGCGACGAGTTGTCCCGGCCCGGCGGCGAGTCCGCAGGCCAGCGACATCACGCCGAACGCGGCCAGGCCCGCCACGAACAGGAGCCGGCGGCCGTAGCGGTCACCGAGCCGGGCGCTGACGATCAGGCCGACGGCGTAGGCGAGCGGATAGCCGGCCACCACCCACTGCAGCGCCGTCGACGACGCGCCGAGGTCGGTTTCCATCGTCCGCAGGGCGACGTTGACGACGGTGCCGTCCATCAGTTCCATGAAGGCCGCGGATAGTAGGCAGATGAGTGCGATGGTGCGGGCGCGGCCGGAAATTATTGGTGCCGAGACTGTTTCGGACTCCGCCAAGGGTGGGTAGTCGGGTGTGGTGGTCATCGTGCGCTCCTCGTTGTCGGTGTGAGGATCACGCTATGAGCCAATGCGGACAGCTTCGGTCCGCGTGGGATTCGGTCGTTGTTACGAGGTGGTTGGGTCAGGCGTCTACGTCGCCGGACCCTTCGTGACCCTCGCTCCTACGTCGCTTCGGCCTCAGGGATCAAGATGACGGTTGTGTTGGCGTGGTGGGTTTGGTGTTTCGGTCTCGGGGATCAAGGTGATTGGCCGCGTCGGTGCGGTAGTCATCTTGATCCCTGAGGGCTGTCGCGCGAGTCTGCGAGCCGACCGCGTCTCGAAGGGCCCGGTGAGATAAGGCTCCCAACGGGTTTCGAGTCAGGTTGTGGTGTCGGTGTAGCGGCGCAGGCGTTCGGAGAGTGAACAGACCAGGGCGTCGACGGTGGCGTTGGCGGTGGTGGTGTCGGGATAGCGGATGCGCAGGTCGAGGCCGTCGTGGTGGCGGGAGAACCACATCTGCAGGCTGTCGGTGGTGGTGCTGTTCGAGATGTGCCGGGCGCCGGGAAGCGGATCGCCGAGGCGGCGGTAGTCGAGGTAGGACACCATGAAGATGTCGGCGGTGGTCATCGCCGGTTGGCAGCGTCGCAGCACGTGATCGAGCGGGACCGACGCCAGACCGAGCGCTGATTTCAGGGCGCGCTCGGCCCCGCCGACGTCGCCGGCACGCACCCGCACGGGCGCGTTGGTGACCAGCCAGCCGGCCGTCCGGTGCCACGGCGACGACGACCGGCCGCGGGTGTGCACCGGAATCACCGTCGAGAGTGTTTGCGGCCCACCCTGTTCGGCGATCGACGCGGCGAGCTGCGCGAGGATCTTGGCGAACGCGCGCCGGCCCAGTGCCTGCGCGGCGTCGTCATCGAGAAGCTCCACCACCCGCGTGCATTGCGGGGCGCCGCTTGCCGGAATCTCGCCGAGCGGCAGCGGGAAGGTGGGGATGGCGTTCCCGTTGGCGGCGAAGAACCTTCGCCAGGCGGGTAATCGGGGATGCTCGCCCGCCGCGGCGGCCAGCTTCTCGCTGAGGATACCGTCGAGTTCGGAACGATCGAAGAACCGCTGACCGGGGCTGCGCTGGGTGTCGGGGTCCAGGTAGAGCTCCCGGACCCGGCGCAATGCCAGGTCGACGGTCAGTGCGTCGCAGTGTGCGTGGTCGAAGCCGACGACGAGCGTCGCATCGAGGAGTCCGAACAGCACTCCCGGGACGTCGCCGCTGCGGCAGCGTTCTCCCAAAAGTATTGCCAGATCATCGGATCCGACATCACCTCGGGACTCGACGGTCACCTGCACCTGATCGGGGCCGAACACATCGGCATACGGCATGCAGGTTTGTGGATCGAACCGGAAACGGGCCCGCAACGCCTCGTGTTCGGACAGAAACCGCGCCACGGCGTGTGCGGCCCGTCCCGCGTCAACCGGTTGGGGATCGGTGCCGAGGTCGACGGTACCGGCGATCCATACTCCCTGTGATGTCGGATCAGCCAGTCCCAGAAGATGATTGGCCTGGTTGAAGGTGACCGCGAGCTGTCGGCGGGCGGGCTCACCGGTCCAGTGGGTGCACAGTTCGGTGAGCGACCCCGAGAGCATCACCAGATCGATCGTCGTCACGTGCATGGACGCCACCTCCGGCCTTGAAGTCGACTGCGCCGCCGGTCAGCCTATCGCGGACCGTGCTGCGGCATCGTCGGCGCGCGCGTGACCCGCTGTCGTGACAGCCTCACGCGCCGGTGGTGAACGCCTGGCCCCAGGAACCGGCGAAGGAGATCTCGTCGAGCGGAAGTCGTCGGCGCGGCAATGAATCTCGTTCTCGCACTTCGGGGCTGAGTGTTGACGGATCGTCGGCAAGGCGGCCGACCGCCAGAACCACCATCGCACGCTTGTCGTCGGGGATCGCGAACCGTACCCGCGCGCCTTCTGCGTCGAAACCGGCCATCGGGTGCGCGTTGAACCCGAGCGCCACCGCCTGAATGCTCATCTGCGCGACCGCCAGTCCCAGGTCGACGGCGCCGTAGTCGTGCGCCTTGGCGTCGTCGGGATCGTCGGTGGTGCACACCATGACCAGCGCCGATGCCGCCGGCGCCCACGGCTTGTTGCCTCGGGTCAGCAGTTCGGTCATCGCCGTGAACGTGGTGTCGCCGCGTATACCGACGACGAACCGGACCGGCTGCACCTTGCCCCAGGTGGCGGCCCAGCGGCCGGCCTCCAGGATCTCGGTGAGGTCGTCGGCGGAAATGGTGGCTGTGGGGTCGTAGCCGCGGGCGCTCCAGCGGCTTTCGATCAGTTCATGCACCCTGACGACGGTAGGCCATCATGACGCGACGGGCTCCTCGACCGCCGCTCGCGCGCCGGGACGCATCACGAAAGTGAGTACCACTGCGACCGCCGTCAGCATCAGAGCGGCGGTCAGCGCCGACACGTGCATGCCGTCGACGAATGCCTGCTTGGCGGCCGTCGCGAGAGCCTCGCCGGATGAACCCAGCCCGTCCGCGGTGCGCAACGTGTCGCCGAGGGTGTCGCCGAACTCATGGCCACCGGAGCCGGCTCGGAAAGTGAGCGTCGCCAGCGAACCGAGCAGTGCCAGCCCGAGGGCGGTGCCGAGTTCGAAGCAGGTTTCGGAAATGCTGGAGGCCGCACCGGACCGCTCCGGCGGCACCGAACCGACGACGACCTCCGACACCAGACTGAACTGGGTACCGAAGCCGACACCGGCGATGCTGGTGAACACCAGGTAGATCCACAGGGGACTGCCGACGCCGAGCGCGAGGACGCCCGCCATGCCGACTGCGGTGAGCACCACCGAACCGACGAACGCGTTGCGCGTGCCGATCACCGCGGCCACCTTCGCGGCGCCGACGGAGAAGACCGCCACCGCACACGCCATCGGCAGTCCGGCGATCGCGGCCGCCAGCACATCCTTATCCAGCACGGACTGCAGGTAGACGCCGGTCAGATACGACATGCCGCCCAGGGCCATCATGCCGGTGAGGGCGACTGCGACCGACCCGCTGAACATCGGATTGGTGAACAGTGATAGGTCCAGCAGCGGATGCGGGGTGCGCTTCTGGTGCAGCAGGAACGAGACCAGCAGGGCCAGGCCGGTGAGCCCGATCAGTGCGGTGCCGGCGGAGAACCCGTGCGAGGCCATCGTCTTGATCGCGTACATCATCGGCAGGATGCCCGCCATCGACAACACGACGCCCAGGATGTCGAACGGCCCGCTCGCGCCGGCCCGGAACTCGGGGACCAGGCGCGGCCCGACGAGCAGCAGCACGATGGTCACGGGCACGTTGATGAGGAACACCGAGCCCCACCAGAAGTGGTGCATGAGAATGCCGCCGACGACCGGCCCGACGGCGCTGCCGCCGGCGAACACCGCGGTCCAGATGCCGATGGCCAGGCCCCGGTCGCGGACGTGGACGAACATGTTCGCGATCAGCGACAGGCTCGACGGCAGTAGAGTCGCTCCGCCCAGCCCCATCAGGGCCCGGGCCGCGATGAGCACGCCCGCGCTCGGTGCGAACGCGGCCATCGTCGAGGCCACGCCGAACACCACCGCACCGGCGAGGAGGATCTTGCGGCGACCGATGCGATCGCCGACATTGCCCATCGTGATGAGCAGACCGGCCAGCAGGAAGCCGTAGATGTCAAGAATCCACAACTGTTCCGACGCGGACGGGTCGAGTGCGGAGGTGATGGACGGGATGGCGAGGTAGAGGACGGACACATCCATCGACACGAGCATCACCGGCAGCGTGAGCACGGCCAGGCCGAGCCAGGTGCGGCGGTCGGCGCGGGGGGCGGAAGCCGCCGCGATGCGCTGCTCGCTGCTCTGGTGATCGATGGCCATGGTCGGCTGCTTTCTGCTCAGGTGTCGGGAGTTGGTGCGTACGGCGTACGCGTGCAACGGTACGTAGCTGAGTACGCTGTACGCAAGCCAGTTATTCCCCCGTTCGAATGAGGAGGCACGAAGTCCCGTGGCCGCCGAGCACCCCAAGCTCACCGTCGCGGTGATCGTCGACGCCGCGATCGCCGTCGCCGACCGCGACGGGATGGGAGCACTCTCGATGCGGCGCATCGCCGACGAACTCGGCGTCGGCGCGATGTCGCTGTACCGGCACGTCGCAGGGAAAGACACCCTCATCGAGGAGATGACCGTCGAGGTGGGGCGGCGGTTTCCCTATCCGATCGACACCGAACCCGCGCTCGGCTGGCGCGAGCGAGTGGCCGCGGCAACCGCCGTCGACTGGGAGCTGTACCAGCATCACCCGTGGGTGGTTCAGGCCTACACCTCACCCCGCTACGGGTTCAGTATCGAATCGCTGCGCTGCCTGGACTGGCTGGTCGGCGGCTTCATGGACGGGCTCGGCGTCGACGTCGAGGTGGCCACCGGGATGTCGCTGACAGTGTGGAGCTATGTCAACGGCGTCGCACTCGCCGCGCTGCCCGGCTTGACACTTGACGCCGACTACGACGGTCCGGGCGGTCTCGCCGACCTCATCGAGGGCCGGGTCACCGACCCGCCGCCGCACCTGGCCGGTCTCGCCGGCAGTGCCCGGGCCCGCGAACTTACCGATCCCCGCGCCCGCATCGACCGCGGCATCGCCTGGCTCTGCTCCGGATTCGCCGCCGGGTAGTTGCGGTGGGGAGTTCTCCCCATCGGAAACCGTCCGGTGGGGGAGTTCTCCCCATCGCCTGTGCGGATGCTGTGAGTCATCGTGGAGACATGACACAGAACGCAGCCTCCCGCATGATTCGTCGCTCGGCCGCCGTCGCAGCCGGAATCGTTGCCGTGGCCGCTCCCCTGGCCGTTGTCGCCCCCACCGCGTCGGCGATCCCCGGGGAGTGGCCGAAGGTCAATCCCGTCGCCTACAAGGTCGGCGGCAGCTACTATTTCACCTCCCCGTCGCGCGGCTGGAAGTGCGCCATCCGTCTCGACCGGGGTGCCCCGTGGGCGGGTTGTCAGGGCAAGATCCCGGCCCGGGCGCCCAGGGTAACCGGCGGCGGAGTCTCCTCGATCCACCCGAACGGCGTCTCGATGACCACTGCGACGCGCGCCCGGTTCGTCTTCTTCAGCGACACCACCGTGCAGGTGCGCAATCAGCGCGTACTGCCCTACGGCAAGCTCCTGCAGGTCCGCGGCATCACCTGCTCCACCGGCCCCGAGTACGGGGTCAACTGCGCCGGCGGCGGGCACCACTTCACCATCTCGACCGACGACTACTGGATGGGATGAACCGATGACCCAGCACCCTGATGACGAAGGCCGCCGGCATTCCGGCGAGTACCGCGTGCCGCCTGCCGGTATCCGGCGGTGTGTGCCGACCTCATCGCGCAGTGGTTCCGCGCGTTGGCGATTCGCGCCGATCATGTGCCCCAATCGCCCGGCCTGACGTGCGTGCCCGCGAAACCGGGCGTGAGCAACTACATGGCATGTGGATACACAGTGAGCATGTGGGCGCCGAACCACGCACTGCCCGCGACGACCGGTAGCAGCGTGGCCACGATCACCGGCGGTCGCCACCGCGCCATGATCACCGCGAACGGGATCAGCAGCACGAACGCCGGCAGCAGTAGCCGGGCGCGGCTCATCATCAGCCCGCTCGAGGCCATGATCGAGGCCACGACCAGCATCGCGTACAGCAGTACCGGCCACGGCAGCCGCGACCACACCGCCACCGCGATGAGCAGCGGCGTCGACAACATGATCGCGGCCGTCGCCACCGGTGCCACCTCACCGGAATGGGTGAGTGAGTCGTTGACGAACCGTACGGCGGCCACCCCGAAGTCGAAGCGGGTGTCCCAGCCGTCGGTCTGAATGGTGAACCAGCCCAGCGGGTGCCCGGTGCGCGCCCACACCACTCCGAGAAACCCCAGGTAGCCGATGGGGCTCAGCGTGATCGCCGTCAGGATCCGGGCCGACTCGCTCCTGCCTGGCCGCCGGCGCAGCGTCGTCAGGCCGACGACGACGACAGTGGCGATCACCACGACCCCCGTCGGCCTCGTCGCACCGGCCAGCAGCGCGCACACGCCGGCGAGCAGCCAGCGTTCCTCGAGCACTCCGATGAGTGCCCACACCGCGACCGCGCAGAACAGGGCCTCGGTATAGGCCATGTTCAGCACGATCGACATCGGGGTGGCGGCGAACAGCGCGACGGTGATGAGGCCGACCGTGTACGGGTCGGGGTGCGACGCCGGCTCGGGCCGTGGTCCGGGGTCCGGGACGAATCGGGACAGGGAGCCGGGCATGGCAGCTCGCAGGCGGTCCCAGGGCAGGGGCGTTGCCGTCGCCATCCGTTGCGCGCACAGCGCGCCGAGTCTGGCCACCCCCGCCGCGGCGAACACGCACAGGACGACGTTCACCGCGATCGCCGCCCCGTACGTCGTGACCAGCGGAAGTCGTGCCACCACCGACACCAGGTAGGGGTATCCGGGGAAGAACGCGTACGCGGTGTCGGCGGAGTGGACGCCCCACGCGTCGGTGAGATCGACCGGCACGTTGTCGTATCCGTGTTCGGCGATGGCCAGCATCCATTTGCCGTCCCACGCGGCCAGACGATCGCCCAGCGATTTACCGTTCAGCCGTGCCAGGTCCGCGAGCACCAGGATTCCGACGGCCCGGATCGCGAAGAACACGACGACCGGTGTCAGCCACTGTCGGAGGAACCGCTCTGTCACCCGGTCGATGGTAGGCGAGGCCGCGTGATCGCCCCGGCATGGCCGAAACGCGCAACGCCGGTAAGGTTGACGCGGACTACCCGCATGACAGAAGGGAATCGGCGTGGCACTCGTCGTGCAGAAATACGGAGGATCCTCGGTCGCGACGGCCGAGCGGATCCGTCGTGTCGCCGAGCGCATCGTCGAGACGAAGAAGCAGGGCAACGACGTCGTCGTCGTGGTGTCGGCGATGGGCGACACCACCGACGAACTCCTCGACCTGGCCCAGCAGGTCAACCCGGCACCGCCGGCCCGCGAGATGGACATGCTGCTCACCTCGGGTGAACGTATTTCCAACGCGCTCGTCGCGATGGCGATCGCCTCGCTCGGTGCGCAGGCCCAGTCGTTCACCGGCTCACAGGCCGGTGTCATCACCACCAGCAGCCACGGCAAGGCCAAGATCATCGACGTCACGCCCGGCCGCGTCCGCAACGCGCTCGACGAGGGCAAGATCGTGCTGGTCGCGGGCTTTCAGGGCGTCTCGCAGGACACCAAGGACATCACCACCCTCGGCCGCGGCGGTTCGGACACCACCGCCGTCGCGCTCGCCGCGGCGCTGCGGGCCGATGTGTGCGAGATCTACACCGACGTCGACGGCATCTACACCGCCGACCCGCGCATAGTGCCCGACGCCCGTCGCCTGGAGACGGTGTCGTTCGAAGAGATGCTCGAGATGGCGGCCTGTGGTGCCAAGGTGCTGATGCTGCGCTGCGTCGAGTACGCGCGCCGCTACAACGTTCCCGTTCACGTGCGCTCGTCGTACTCGACCAAGCCCGGCACCATCGTGACCGGCTCAATGGAGGACATTCCCGTGGAAGAAGCCATTCTCACCGGCGTCGCACACGACCGCAGCGAGGCCAAGATCACCGTCACCGGCCTCGACGACAAGCCCGGTTCGGCGGCCAAGGTGTTCCGCGCCGTCGCCGACGCCGAGATCAACATCGACATGGTGCTGCAGAACATCTCGAAGGTCGAGACCGGCAAGACCGACATCACCTTCACCCTGCCGCGTGAGCTGGGCCCGCTCGGCGTCGAGAAGTTGACCTCGCTCAAGGACGAGATCGGTTTCACCGAACTGCTCTACGACGACCACATCGGCAAGGTCTCGCTGGTGGGTGCGGGCATGAAGTCGCATCCGGGTGTCACGGCCACGTTCTGCGAGGCCCTGGCCGATGTCGGCATCAACATCGAACTGATCTCCACCTCGGAGATCCGGATCTCGGTGCTGTGCCGGGACACTGAACTCGACGACGCCGTGCGTGCCCTGCACGAGGCGTTCGACCTCGGCGGCGACGAAGAGGCCGTCGTCTACGCCGGAACCGGAAGGTAGATCACATGGCTTTGCGTATTGGTGTCGTCGGTGCGACCGGCCAGGTCGGCGGCGTGATGCGGGCACTGCTGGCCGAGCGTAAGTTCCCGGCCGACGAGGTGCGGTTCTTCGCGTCGGCGCGGTCAGCGGGCAAGAAGCTGCCGTGGGGCGACGGCGAGATCGTCGTCGAGGACGCGTCGACGGCCGACCCGTCGGGTCTGGACATCGCGCTGTTCTCCGCGGGCGCGACGATGTCGCGGGAGCAGGCGCCGCGGTTCGCCGCCGCGGGCGTGACCGTCATCGACAACTCGTCGGCATGGCGCAAGGACCCCGACGTGCCGCTGATCGTGTCCGAGGTGAACGGTGAACTGGCCAAGAACCCGCCCAAGGGCATCATCGCCAACCCCAACTGCACCACGATGGCGGCGATGCCGGTGCTCAAACCGCTGCACGACGCGGCCGGGCTGCAGCGGCTGATCGTGTCGTCGTATCAGGCGGTGTCCGGCAGCGGGCTGGCCGGTGTGGAGGAACTCGCCGGGCAGGTGCGCGCGGTGGCCCCGGAGGCGGAGAAGCTGGTCTACGACGGATCGTCGGTGGCCTTCCCGGACCCGGTCAAGTATGTGGCGCCGATCGCGTTCAACGTCGTCGCTCTCGCCGGTGCGCTGGTTGACGACGGGTCGGGCGAGACCGACGAGGATCAGAAGCTGCGCAACGAGTCGCGCAAGATCCTCGGCCTGCCCGACCTGCTGGTGAGCGGTACCTGCGTGCGGGTTCCGGTGTTCACCGGGCACTCATTGTCGATCAATGCCGAGTTCGCCGAGCCGATCTCGCCGGAGCGGGCGCGGGAGATCCTGGGATCGGCTGCCGGAGTGGAGCTTTCCGACGTACCCACGCCGCTTGATGCGGCGGGTAAGGATGCCTCGCTGGTCGGGCGGATCCGGCAGGACCCGGGCGTGCCCGACGGTCGCGGTCTGGCGTTGTTCGTCGCGGGTGACAATCTGCGAAAGGGCGCCGCGCTCAACACTATTCAGATCGCGGAGTTGCTCGCCTGAGTTCGGGGGTGGTCCGGTGAGGCTTTCGTCTCGCCGGACCCGACGCGTACCTCGCGCCTTCGTCGCTTCGGCCTCAGGGATCGAGAGGGTGATCGCGTCATCTCCATTCGGTGAGGTGCGGGACACTTGACCCGGTTACTGTGGGGTAACCTACCGATCTATGGGAATTCTCAGGGGAGATACGGCAAGCCGTAAGGGTTCGCGGATTCGGGGTGCACGGGCTGCGGCCGTGCTGATGGCAGGGGCGATGACCGCGACGATGGCCTCGGTGGCCGCGCCGGAGGCGTCGGCGGCGGACTTCTACATGCCGCCGGCCAACATCGCAGATACGCCGGGAGCGGTCCTCAAGACGCAGTCGATTCCGCTCGTGATGCAGATTCCGGGGATCAAGAACCAGTGGCCGGGTAACGCGAAGAAGGTGATGTACACCTCTCGCGACATTCACGACAAGCCGGTCGCCGTCACCGGAACAGTCGTCGAGCCCACCGCACCGTGGACCGGCAAGGGTCCGCGTCCGACCGTCGTCGTCGGGTCCGGCACCATCGGCCAGGGTGATCAGTGTGCGCCGTCCAAGCAGATGTCGTTCCCGATGTCGATCGACGTCACCAAACCGTCGATCGCGTTCAACTACACCGCGCCCGAGATGTACATCTTCCTGCTCAACGGTGTCCGGGTGTTCGTCACCGACTACATCGGCCTCGGCACCCCGGGCATCCACACCTACGTCAACCGCGCCGAGACCGGGCACGCGATGCTCGACGGCGCCCGCGCGGCCATCAACGCCAGCGGTGCGTCGAAGGATTCACCGGTCGGTTTCGTCGGCTACTCGCAGGGTGGTGGTGCGGCGGCGTCGGCCGCTGAGCTGGCCCAGACGTACGCACCCGAGCTGAAGGTGAAGGCCACCTACGCCGGCGCCCCGCCTGCCGACCTGCGCAAGGTGCTCGCCGCTGTCGACGGCACCACCATCTCGGCGGCCATCGGCTACACCATCAACGGCATGACCGATCGCTACCCGGCCCTGCGCGAACTGGTGAACAAGGAGGCCAGCCCGAGCGGCCTGGCCAAACTCAAGCAGATCTCCACCCAGTGCATCGGTGACAGCATCCTGAGCACGGCGTTCCAGCGCACCAGCGGCTGGACCAAATCGGGCAAGACGCTCAGCCAGCTCGTCGATATGTACCCGGAGGCGATCGCGGTTCTCGAGGAGAACCGGATCGGCAAGCTCAAGCCCAATGCGCCGGTCTACCTGCAGGGCGGCCTGCACGACGACGTGATCCCGTA
Organism: uncultured Gordonia sp.; assembly: GCF_937858515.1. Classification (NCBI taxonomy): domain Bacteria; kingdom Bacillati; phylum Actinomycetota; class Actinomycetes; order Mycobacteriales; family Gordoniaceae; genus Gordonia; species uncultured Gordonia sp. The sequence continues at coordinate 25,055 of NZ_CALLZT010000208.1, forward strand.
TGGTCAGGTCAGGGATCTGTACAGAAACTGGACCGCCCAGGGTGCCAAAGTCACCTTCCACACCGACAGCACTCCGCCGATCTTGACCAAGGTGATCGTCAATCACGTGGTGCCGATGCTGGCAACCCTGTTGCCCGGCACCGACTTCGTGCTCGATCATCTCCGGAAGTGACGCGTCTTCGTCTGAGGCGAGAGGGTCCGAACGAGAGGATGGGCCGACGATGACAGAGCGTGGCGACGGGGATTTCCACGATCAGGACATTCCGAGCCAGGCCGAACTCGACGCCGAGGACATGGCCGAACTGGCGAAACGCTCGTCGCACGACCGGGACCGGGCGGGTCTGTATCCGGTGCGCAACACCAATCCGGGACCCGTCCCGGTGCCACTGGCCAAACACGCCGTCGCCTGCTTCTGGGCGGCGGCGTCGGCCGGGGCGATCTGCCTGATCTACGGGTTCCTCAATCTCGGCACCATCCAGGATCTGCTGTACGCACGGCTGCTCGACGGTGTGCGCAACGACCCCGGTAACGCCGCCCCCGAAGACAAGATCTCCGGGATGTCATCGACGTTCCCGCCGGTGATGCTGGTGCTGATCGCAGTGTTCCTCGCGGTGGAGTATCTGCTGCTGGTGAATACCGCCAAACACAACAGCCGCGGCATGCGCAATGTGTACCTGTCGGTGGTCGTGGTGAACATGATGTGCATCCCGATCGGTATCGACCTGCTGTTCGCCTACCAGCGGCTGTCGGTGGTGATAGTCGTGATCGGCTGGGCGCAGCTGGTGCTGCTGGCCTTCTCCGCGCTGTGCACGCTGCGAAAAGAGGTCAACGACTGGTTGCCCGCGCCCAACAAGGTCCGGCCCGGATCGGGCTTCGGTAGACGCTGAGGAGCGGGCTTCGGCCGACGTTGCCGTGCGGACTTCCCGCACGGGGCGTCTGGTCGGGGGCACAATGGGGAACGTCAGTGAAAGACATCACCCCAGGAGAAATCAATGGCAGTCGACGCCGTGTACCACGTTTCATCAACAGCGGCCGGTGGCGGCCGTGACGGCGAGGTCGTCTCGGAGACCGGCAGGATCGATCTCGAACTCCGCCCGCCCGTGGAGATGGGTGGCAGCGGTGAGGGCAGCAACCCTGAAGAACTGTTCTCCGCCGGCTACGCCGCGTGCTACCTCGGTGCGTTGCGTGCGGTCGCGGGTCAGCAGGGAGTGAGCGTCCCCGAGGGCACGACGGTGAAGGTGACCGTCGGTATCGGCAAGGACAGCGAGGGCGGGTTCGGGCTGACCGCCGCCATCGAAACCTACCTGCCCGGGCTGGACGAGGCGCAGGCCCAGGCGCTGGCCGACGGCGCCCATGCCTTCTGCCCGTACTCGAAGGCGACCCGGGGCAACATCGAACACACGGTGACCGCCCGGGTCTGACCCTGGTCCCGGCCCGCCCGAAAATTTCTGGCTACATAGCGGCAGAAATTTTCGAGCGGGCCTTCGTGTGAGCTGACGCACGGCGTCAGGGCGGGTCCGGGTAGCGTGTGACCTCGTGGATACAGGGTGGGCTGGACTGGGATTGATCGCCGCGGCCGTCGCCGTCGTCGCGTACGTGCACTACCGGGACCGGGAGACGGCGAGGCTGGGTACGGGGGCAGAACTCGCGCGGGAACTGCGGTCGCTGTCGGGCGGTGATCCGGTGCGCATCGCGGCCGTCGAGGAGTACGAGACGACGATCTACCAGCGGCTGTTCTACGCCTCGGTGATCGGCCCCCGAGTGCGTGCCGCCGCGTGGGCACTGCTCGGTGCCGCGCTCGCGGCGTTCGGTGCGCTCGTCACCGATCCCGTCGACTCCGCGTTCGCCACCGTGGTGACCATTGCGCTGATCGTCGTGGCCGCGGTGTTCGGGCTGGCCGCTCTGGTGCTGGCGGCGATCGCCGGGTATCAGGCGGCCACCACGCCGCGGGTCTCGTTCGCCGACTCGTACGCCGAGGGGCCCTAGGGCGTCGGCGAATCGGCCTGCCGCGCCGTTGGTGCGGTGCGACAATCGTCCTATGTCCGCCCGACACAGGACCGTTGGGTGATCAGCTCCAGGAGGAAGAAATCAGCGCAGCGACGATAGCTCAACTTGCCGAGGTACCCGGGGCGTCCGGTCGGCGCGATCCGGTGTCGGTGGTGGAGGAACAGGCACTGACCAGGGACCAGGACCTGATCCCGGTCCGGCATGCACGGATGTCGGCCACTCCGTTCACGTTCTACCGGGGCGCGGCGGCGGTGATGACCGCGGATCTCGCGGCCACCCCGGACAGCGGCATTCATACACAGCTGTGCGGTGATGCCCATCTGAGCAATTTCGGGGTGTTCTACACCAGGGAACGCCGGATGATCTTCGACATCAACGACTTCGACGAAACCCACCCCGGACCGTTCGAGTGGGACGTCAAGCGGCTCGCGGCCAGCGTGGTGATCGCGGGCAGGAACAACGGATTCAAGAAGAAGCAAACAGCCAAACACGCCAGGGCGGTGGCCCGGTACTACCGGAACTATCTGCTCGCCAGCGTCGAACTGTCGACGTTGGACTGCTGGTACGCGAGGATCGACGTCGACAACCGGCTGCCGGAACTGCGCAAGAGACTCGACAGCTCGACTGCCGAGAGCACCCAGAAGATGCTGAAGAAGGCGCGGCACCGCGACAGCATGCAGGCCGTCAGCAAACTGTGCTGGGTCGATGATGCGGGCCGCGCGCACATTCGCAGCGATCCGCCGCTGCTGGTGCCGCTGACGGAACTGGCGACCGACCGGATGTTCCCCGGCGGCGGCGTGCGGACGGCGGGCGAAGTCGCCGCCAACGGCAGGGCGCTCATGGGTCTGTACCGGGCGAGCCTGCCCGAACACATCGGTGCGCTCTACGACCAGTTCGACATCGTCGATGTGGCACGCAAGGTCGTCGGCGTGGGCAGCGTCGGCTTGCAGGCATGGGTGATCCTGATGTGGGGCAAGGGCGAGAACGATCCGCTGATGTTGCAGGTCAAGCAGGCCCAGCGGTCGGTGCTCGCGGATTATGTCCCGGGCCACGAGTATGCGGGTCAGGGGTGGCGGGTGATCGAGGGGCAGCAGGTCATGCAGGCCGGCAGCGATCAGTTCCTCGGCGCCATCACCGGCCGTGACATCGACAATCATCTGCACGACTACTACGTGCGGCAGCTGCGCGACGGCAAAGGCTCGGTGGTGGTCGAGGCGCTGGGGCCCAAGGGTATGAAAACCTATGCGGCGCTGTGTGGCCGGACACTCGGCCGCGCTCACGCCCGCACTGCGAGCCGGCACGCGATCGCCGCCTACCTCGACGGCAATGAGGATTTCGACGAGGCCATCACCGAGTTCGCGCTGAGCTACGCAGCCATCAACGACAGTGATCACGCGGCGATGATCGAGGCGATCGCCTCGGGCCGGATCGAAGCGGCCGAACTCGTCTGACGAGCGGAGGAATCCTGATGGGTCCGACGAACAGCGTTCTGCGGGAACAGGTCCGCGATCTCATGCCACGGGCCAGGGCGGATCTGGCCGAGATGGTGGCGTTCCGGTCCGTGTTCGACGCCGAACAGTTTCCGGTCACCGAATGCGACGGCATGGTCGACTGGCTGCTGGCGGCGTTCGGCGAACTCGGATTCGCCGATGCCGCAGCACATGTCACCGCCGACGGCAGCAAGGCCGTCACCGGCAGTATCGCCGGTGCGGACGGTGCTCCGACGGTGCTGCTGTATTTCCACCACGATGTGCAGCCGCCGCTCGGAGAGGATGAATGGGCTTCTCCCGTATGGGAACTCACCGAACGGGATGGTCGCTGGTACGGGCGGGGTGCGGCCGACTGCAAGGGTAATATCGCCGTGCACCTCACCGCACTCCGGGCCCTCGCCGGTGGTGCCCCGATCGCACCCGGGCAACTGCCGGTCACCGTCAAGATCCTCGGTGAGGGTTCGGAGGAACAGGGCGGCGGTGGCATCGAGGACTTCGTGGTGTCCCGGCCCGAGTTCGCCGCGGCCGACGTCATCCTGATCTGCGACTCCGGCAACGTCGCGGCCGGCAGGCCCACGCTCACCACGAGCCTGCGCGGTGTAGCCAATGTCGTTGTGTCCGTGGAGGCTTTGGGTTCGGCGATGCATTCGGGCATGTACGGTGGCGCCGCCCCCGATGCCTTGGCAGCGTTGATCGCGATGCTCGCCACCCTGCGAAACGCGGCCGGCGACACCACGATCGACGGTCTGGACGCCGATCAGAGCTGGTCCGGCGTCGAGTATCCGGAGGAGGCGTTCCGCGCCGACGCACAGGTTCTCGACGGTGTCGAACTCATCGGCTCGGGGTCGGTGGCCGAGATGTTATGGGCCCGCCCGGCGGTCACCGTCCTCGGCATCGACTGCCCGGCCGTCGTCGGGTCGTCGGCGTCGGTGGTGCCCCGCACCCGGGCCCGCATCAACCTGCGCGTGCCGCCCGGTGTCGACGCGATGCGTGCCCAGGACCTGCTCGTCGACCACCTGACCGCGGCCGCACCGTGGGGTGTGCGCGTATCGGTGGAGCGCGAGGCCGTCGGGTCACCGTTCTCCGCGGCCACGGCCGGGCCCGGCCACGACACCCTCGTCGACGCGCTGTCTGCGTCGTACGGGGTGCCGGTGGCCCGGCAGGGGCAGGGTGGTTCGATCCCGCTGTGCAGCGTCCTCGCCGAGACTTTTCCCGACGCCGAGATCATGCTGCTGGGTGTGGAGGAACCGGCGTGCCTGATCCACGCGCCCAACGAGTCGGTGGATCCGTCGGAGATCGAGCACCTGGCGCTGGCCGAGGCCATATTCCTCACCGAGTACCGCGCCTGATAGCCGGAGAACCCGACCTGTCCGGAGAACCACCCGCCCCACTATCCTGGATTCACCCCCTGACCAGGCGATTTCCGTACGTCACCGGTCGTGATGTAACCTTTCTGAGGTTGCACACGGGGTGTGGCGCAGCTTGGTAGCGCGCTTCGTTCGGGACGAAGAGGTCGTGGGTTCGAATCCCGCCACCCCGACGCTAGGTTGAGATAGCAGGAGAGGCCCTGACCAGGGGAAACCCGGTCAGGGCTTCCTCGTTCTCCACGGGTCTGTGCAACAGCTCATGCAACATCGTGCATAAACCCCACCGCTGAGGATCGGCATCGACATAATTGACGTGCCGCCGGCTATCGGTGGGGTTTGGGACGGCGAGGAGCTCGATGGTGAGTAGCGCAACCGACTGTGATGTCCTGATCATCGGGGCGGGGATCTCCGGCATCGACGCCGCCTACCGTGTTCAGGAGCAGTGCCCGGAGCTGAGCTATCGGATCGTCGAGGCGCGGGAGCGGATCGGCGGGACGTGGGACCTGTTCCGGTACCCGGGTGTCCGATCCGATTCGGACTTCTTCACCCTCGCATTCCCGTTTCATCCGTGGCGGGGGGAGAACTCGATCGTCGATGGGGATGAGATCCTCGATTACCTCGACGAGGTGCTCACCACCTACGGGATCGACAAGCACATCAGTTACCTCACGCGTGTCGTCGGCGCCGACTGGTCCGGCGGCGATGCCCGATGGACAGTCAAGACTGTTATCGACGGCGGTGAACAGCAGATCCGGGCGCGGTTCGTCATCGTGTGCACCGGCTACTACGACTACGAGCAGCCCTACGACGCACAGATCCCGGGTCGGGAGCGGTTCACCGGGCAGATCATCCACCCGCAGTTCTGGCCGCAGGACTTCGAACCGGACGGCAAGCGGATCGCGGTGATCGGGTCCGGTGCCACCGCGGTGACGCTGGTGCCGAGCCTGGTGAAGCTCGGTGCGCGGGTGACGATGGTACAGCGCACACCGAGTTTCATCTTGGCCGAGCCCCGTAAGGATCCGGTCGCCGGACTGCTGCGCAGCAAACTGGCGCCTGCACGGGCACATCAGATCATGCGGGTGAAAAACACCGCGCTGCAATGGGGGCTGTACCAGGCGTGCCGGCGGGCGCCCAAGACGATGCGCAAATTGCTGCGGTCCGGCGCGATCAGCGGCACCGGGTCGGAAACGTTGGTGGATACCCACTTCAACCCGCCCTACAATCCGTGGGATCAGCGGCTGTGCATCGCGCCGGGCGGAGACCTGTTCAAGGCGCTGAAAGACGGTGGTGCGCAGATCGTTACCGGCAATATTCGCACCATCACCGAGGGCGGCATCGAACTTGCCGACGGCACAACGGTTTCCGCGGACGTCATCGTGACCGCGACGGGTCTGTCGATCAGCCTGCTCGGCAAGATCGCCCTGACCGTCGACGGTGAGCCCGTCAACGGCGCCGACACCGTGGTGTTCCGTGGTGCGATGCTCAGCGGCGTACCGAACTTCGCGTTCTGCGTCGGCTACATCAACCTGTCGTTCACTGTCCGCGCCGACATGACTGCGCGGCTCGTCACCCGGATCCTCAAGCGTCTGTCCGGTCACGACCGCAGCGTCGTCGTACCCGTATACACCGGGCCGCACCCGGACCGGCCGTTCCTCGACATGCAGTCGGGCTACTTGCGGCGTGGTGCCGCACTCATGCCGCGATCAGCCGACGATTACCCGTGGACCATGGCGCAGAACGTCGTTCGCGACTCCTGGCACACCAACCGCGCCGATCTCGATGACGGTCTGGTGTGGACGAAGCCGCGGGTCACATCGGGATGAGCTGCACGGCAAGGTAATTCAGATCCCTGGCGTGAAAGTCGTTGACGGATTGCGTCCGGTCAGATCAGCCAGTCGCCGAGGAAATGGGACGCCGCGAGCGTACCGGCGCCCATGATCACCGAACGGGCCACGGTCTTGCCGATGTTGGATCCGCCGGTGCTGGCCAGAACGAACGAGGTGACGATCAACGAGGTGATGGCCGCGATGATCGTCCACTCCTCCCGCCATCCGAACGGAATGAGGTATGCGATGGCGACAGGGGCAAGCGCACCGATCAGGAAGCCGATGCCCGCCGAAAAACCTTCGGCCCAGGCATCGCGGGTGCTGGTCAGTTCCCGGATGCCGTACTCGATCTCGAGCTGCGCGGAAAGGGCATCGGCATCCGAGAGTTCCTCGGCCACCTTCCTGGAGGTCTCCGTGGAAACACCCTTGGCCTCGAACCACTCGACGAGTTCCTCGATCTCCTCCTCGGGTTCGAGTTCGAGGAGGCGCTGTTCCTCGGCGACCGTCGCCAACTCGGCCTCGCGCTGGGCGAAACCCTCGCCGAGCTCGGCGCCGAACACCGACAGCGCACCCACCACCGCGCTGATCGTGATGACGGCGTACGCGGTGGTCCGGCTGACCTCAGCACCTGCCAGACCCAGACTCATACCGGCGACGGCCATGATGCCGTCGTTGACGTCGGTGATGCGGGAACGGGCGGTATCGGGGGAAATCCGGGCAAGCGGAGACCCGCTCACGAGAGCTCCGAGAGATGGCACGAGAAAACAGTAGCCGATGATCGGGCCGGCCGTGCGGATCGATACCGGTGGTCGCCGGGCAGCCGGCTCCGCTGATCTACCGGTGATCGGAATCCGGTGCGACTCCCCAGACCGACGCCAGCCAGATCGCCGAGATCACGTCGGCGAGGCGTTGGTGGGGATCGCTTTCCCCGGGATCGTCGGGCCAGGTGCTGTTGACCAGCGACCACACCGTCATCCCGAACAGTGCTTCGACGAGAGCGGGCAGGTCGTCGGAAACGGGCCGGATGTGGCCGGCAGCGCGCAGGAGTTCCAGGACGCTACGGATCTGCTCGCGGTTCTGCTCCAGAAGTCCGTCCCACAACCGGGCCAGTTGTTCGTCGGACGATCGTGCTTCCAGGACAGCCGCGATCAACCGGTGGTGTCTGCTCCACACCTGCACCGCGCTGTCGGTGAGCCGCCGGGTCACCTCTGCCGGGGTGAGCTGCGGGTCCACCGCGGCGATCGGGAATCGCGCGGTCTTGAACTGTTTCCACACGTTGTCGACGGCGGCGGCGAGAACGGCGTACTTGGATTCGAAGTACACGTAGAAGGTCGGCCGGGTGATGCCCGCCTGTTTGGCTATCCGCATCACCGACACCTCGGCGATCGGATGGGTGTCGAGCAGTTCTACGAGGGCGTCGATGATGCGAGCGCGTTGCGCGTCCCCCTTGGTCGGGGTGCGACGTTCGCCGACGGCGCGGGCTGCGGGCTCACTCACGTGCGTCACGATACCGGCCCTCGGGTGATCTTGACAGGCCGTATCGTAAAAGCTGACACTGTGTAAAAGTATCGATCGGAAGGTACCGCACATGTCCTCATTCGACGTCGCAAACGCCGATATCATCGCCGACGTATCGCTCGTGGACGCGTCCACCCAAGACCACTCCACCGGCGACCCACAGTTTCCCGGCCTGCACAACGACCTGTCATTCCTGTGGGCCATGGTCGACACCGAAGACGGCAAACGCTACGAGATCGTCCGCAGCCTCTCGCAAAGCTGCGCCTACGACTTCACCGTCCACGAATGTCCCGCCGATATCTGGGAAAAGCCACGTGGCGTACGTATCCCCGGTGAAACCGACCTCTACTGGGGACCCGCCGTCTGGCTCGGCCGCGGCGAACGCCGCCGCATCATGCCCGCCAACCTCGACATGATGATCAAACACCCCATGAACATCACCCTGTCGCCGACCAAATACATCTGGCAGGAAGAGGACGTCGTCGACATCGAACTGACCCCGCTGACCGGAAACGTCACCCGTATCGACGTCCCCGGCGACCCCGATCCCGTCGGCTACACCAGCTCCGGCTGCTCCGTCGCCGGCACCGTCGACGGAAAGAAGATCACCGGCGGATACGGTGGTATAGATCGCATGTACTGCATCCCCGGTCTTAGCGCCCAACTGTCCAAAATCGCTTGGCTGGAACACTATTGGTTCGTGTGGGGCGCCATCCACGAAGACGGCACCTGGGAAACCGGCAACGCCATGCTCGGCGCCGGCGGGTACGCCACCGCGACCTGGCCTCGTCAAGGCTTCGACCCCATCATCGCCACCAACGCCGACGTCGAATCGAAAGTGGTGTGGGAAGACCGCGAGAACGGTGAATCACAGCCGGTCTCGGCGTCGCTGACTTTCGGTGGTCGCACCTTCGACTTCACCACCACTCACAACGCCGCCGCGCAGGCCGCGTCGCTGGGTATCAAGTGGGTCCATGGCCGCGTTCAGGAAAAGGGCGGACCGGTACCGGTGCGGACCTGGTCGACGATGGAGGTCATCGTCCGTGGAGCCGAAACCGCCACGCCGCGCTAGCTTCTTGCGTCCTTCTGGATCCCTGAGGAGTGGTGGGTTCGATGTGGTCACCACGTGTGGGCACGTCACCGGACCCTTCGAGACGCTCGCTCCTTCGTCGCATCGCCCTCAGGGATCAAGACGGTGGGCCGAACGGCTGGCGTTTCCTTCGTTGTCTCGCCCGCAGGGGTCAAGAAGGTGGGCTGGACGGCTGGCGTTTCCTTCGTTGTCTCGCCCTCAGGATCGAGACGGTGCGTTGGACGACTAGCGTTTGGCGGGCTCCTTGCCGACCGTCGCAGGCGGCAAGGAGTACGCTTCGTCGAAATCGGCGTCGCCGTGTGAGACCGGGGTCAGTGTCAACAAGCTTGCCTCCGGACGGCAACAGAACCGGGCCGGAGCATACGGCGACGTCCCGATTCCAGCACTCACATGCAACTTCATCGTCGAACCCCAATTCGACGGACCCTTCACGCGCGACCGATCGATATGGCAATTGGTGACCAGCGCACCGTAAAACGGCAAACACAACTGGCCGCCATGTGTATGTCCGGCCAGCACCAGGTCGTAGCCGTCGTCGGCGAAACTGTCCAGCACCCGCGGCTCCGGTGAATGCGTCAAACCCAAACGCAGATGCGCCAACGGATTCGGCCGACCCGCCACCGTCTCGTACCGGTCCCGCTCGATGTGCGGATCATCGACACCCGCCGCGGCGATCCGTACGCCGGCCACCTCAAGCTCACGGATCGTGTGCGTGGCGTCCAGCCAGCCACGTTCGACAAATGCGGCCCGCAGATCCTGCCACGGCAACGGATCGCCATGCGTGCGCTTGTGATTCTTCTTGAAATACTTGAACGGATTCTTCGGCTTCGGACCGAAATAATCGTTCGACCCGAACACGAACAACCCCGGACGCGACAACAAGCCGCCCAACGACTGCACCACGGCGGGAACCGCGGCCGGATGAGACAGGTTGTCGCCCGTATTCACCACCAGATCCGGTTCCAGAGCATCGAGCTCCGACAACCACGCCTGCTTCAGATGCTGGCGCGGCATCATGTGCAGATCACTGATATGCAGTACCCGCAGCGGCGTCGCACCCGGCTCCAGCACCGCCATTGTCGTGTGCCGCAGCGTGAACGCATTGCGCTCGATCACCGTCGAATAGAACAACCCGCCGGCCGCGAGACCCGCCAACCCGGCAACAGCACGCGCAGCAGCCTCACCGGAAACGGGCACCCGGAAGTTCGTGTCAAACGCAACCATCGTCACAGACTACCGGTATTTGGGGGCCCGCTCGCCTCGCTCGCGGATCGTGGTGTCATTCAGCCGCCGGGGAGTTCGATCTCTACCGGGCCTACGCCGGGGACGTTGACCGTGGTGGTGGTGCTGGTGGTGCCACGGTTGCGGCTCGTCCGCTGGCGGCCGTTGGACACCGAGATCGTGATCGTGCTGCCCGGCATCGCCGAACCCGACGGAACGGTGGTCACCACCGTGCCCTGTGGCCGGGAACTGTCGACCTCGACCTCGGCGACCTTGAAACCTGCCGACTGCAGCCGGGACTTGGCCGAACTCGCGGGCAACCCGGCAACCTGAGGCACCCGGCCCTTGTCGTTACCGGCCATGAACTGCGGATCCGGCGTGGCCAACCGGACCGGACCGAACTTGGTCGCGATCGGGCCCATCGCCCGGAACCAGGTGCGGGCCGGTTCCATGCCGCCATACAGGTCGCCGTCATAACACTGCCGCAGGGGGCTGGTGCAGATGCCCGACGGATTGGGACCGTCGTTGTACACGTACGCCGCGCCGGCGAGCTGATTGGTGAAACCGAGGAACGCCGACGATCGATGCGCCTCGGTGGTGCCCGTCTTACCGGACATCGGCAGTCCCCAGCCCTGGCTGTTCGCCGCTGCGGCCGCGGTGCCGCCGATGTGGTCCTGACCCATCACGAACGCCAGAGTGTTCGCGAGCCCCTCTTCGACGACCTGCTCGCACTTGGGCGGGGTGAACGGAACCGGAACCCGCGCCGGGTTGCCCTTGGCGTCGAGCATCGGGTTACCGTACTTGTCCCGCTTGATGCTGCTGATCGAGGCGATCGGATTGGGCGGGCACCACACGCCGCCAGAGGCGAGCGTCGCCGCCACATTCGACAACTCGAGCGTGTTGACCGCGGTCGGGCCGAGTGTGAACGAACCGAGGTTGCCGTCCTTGACGACCGCCGCGATCGACTTGTCGCCGATACCGGAAGTACCCGGACTGTTGTAGGACCGCAGCCCCAGCCGCACCGCCATATCGACTGTCGGCTTCACTCCAACCTGCTGCAACAGGTTCACGAACGCCGTGTTCGGGGACATGGCCAGTGCCTGCGAGATCGTCATCGTCGCCGGGTACGCGCCGTCGTTGCGGACGCAGTACATGCCGGCCGGGCACCCGTTGGCGCCGTCCGACGAACCCATGCCCTCGACCGCGATCGACCCCGGTACGGAGATCGCCGCACCCGCGCCCAGGCCCTTCTCCATGGCCGCGGCCACCGTGAAGATCTTGAAGATCGACCCGGCGCCGTCGCCGACCATCGAGAACGGCTGCGGCTGCACCGTGTGCTCGGCCTTGCTGTTGAGTCCGTAGAACCGGCTCGACGCCATCGCCAGCACATCGTGCGACTTCTTGCCCGGCCGGATCACGTTCATCACATCGGCGATCCCCTCGGCGCTCGGGCTGGCCTGGGATTGCGTCGCCGCGTTGGTGACCTGCTGAACCGACGGGTCGAGCGTCGTGCGGATCGTGTAACCACCCCGCAGTACCGTGTTGCGCGAGAGGCCGTTCTCCGCCAGGAACTGCAACGCGTAGTCGCAGAAGAAGCCGTCGTCGCCGGCCGAGATGCAGCCCTGCTGCGGAGTGCGGGGCCTACGCAGCACGCCCAGCGGCTCGGCCTGCGCCTTCTCGATATCGGCGCGCAGCTCCGGGAAGTTGGTGAGCATCGTGTCGAGCACGGTGTTGCGGCGCACCCGGGCGCCCTCGGGGTTGCGGTACGGGTTCAGCGCCTCACTGGACTGCACGGTACCCGCGAGCAGTGCCGACTCGGCCAGGGTCAAGTCCTTGGCCTTCTTGCCGAAGTAGGTCTGCGCGGCAGCCTCGATGCCGTAGGAGTTGTTGCCGAACGGCACCACGTTCAGGTAGCGGGTGACGATCTGCTTCTTGGCCTCCTGCTTGGCGGCGACGTCGCTCAGGCCCTTCTCCCGCTTGGCCTGATCGCGCAGCGTCTGCTCCATCGTCAGCGCCATCCGCACCTCGCGTAGCTTACGGGCGGGGGTGGTCTCCACCGCGGACTCGCGCTCGGCCTCGGTCCGGGCCAGCACCAGCAGCTGGTAGTTCTTGATGTACTGCTGGTCGAGCGTGGACGCGCCCTGCTGCACCTCACCCGACGACGAGTTCTTCAGCGCGGCTCGGAGCGTGCCCTTCCAGTCGACGCCGTCATGCTCGAGGAACCGGCGATCCTCGATGGAGATGATCGCGCGGATCATGTTGGGTGAGATGTCGTTGTAGCCGACCTGGGTGCGGTACTGGTCGTAGAGAATCGCGATCGGCTTGCCGTTGACGTCGGTCATCGTCGTGACCTCGGGCATCGCTCCGTCGACCAACTCCGAGGACACGTTCTCGACCGCCGACGCCGCCCGGTTGGACACGACTCCCAGCCCGCTGGCCGCGGGGTACAGCAGACCCGCGACGAGGACTCCGGCGAGGAGGCACGCCCAGGTCAGAGGCCAGAACTTCTTCATCAGCGACACGTCGACAGGATACGTGCCGATCATGTGAAGCTGCTAAACCACCACCCGCGTCCGGTGCCGCCGCAACCACCTGCCGCGGAGGCTTCCCGGGTGCCTGTCACCCGTTTGGACGGTGGTCCCATTTTTTGTCTCCTCAGGACTTGCGTACGCAAACGGGGAACCCTAGATTAAGGATCGAATGTGACTCAAGTAACATTCGATTTCCAGAGTGGCGTAGTCCTCGTTGTGAATGCGGCTCCGGTGGTGCTCACACACCCGGCAAGCAGGTCACACGTGAACCGCGCCGACGCTGAGACAGGGCGAAGGAAGGGGTCGGCGGATGGCAACAGCGGCGGTTTTCATGGGAGAAGATCGGCAATTGTGGGTTTCCCAGGCCAGATGTCGTGGCGGAGACCCCGACGAACTGTTTGTCCGCGGCGCAGCCCAGCGCAAGGCCGCCACCATCTGCCGGCACTGCCCCGTCCAACTCGAATGCGGAGCCGATGCCCTCGACAACCGCGTCGAATTCGGCGTCTGGGGCGGCATGACCGAACGTCAGCGTCGCGCGCTCCTGCGCCAGCACCCCGAAGTCAACTCCTGGGCCGAGTTCTTCGACGCCCAAAAACGCCGCCAGGCCGTATAGAAAGAACTGCGCCCGCTCGCGATCAGCGAGCGGGCGCCAATGATTCAGCGCGGATTCAGGATTTCAGCGCGGATTCAGGATTTCAGCCGCGGCTGACGATCTGTTCCGCCACCGCCTGAAGGGCGGCCTTGTCGGCCACCTCGAACGGCAGGGCGGGAACACCGACGATCGGGACCGCCGGATGGGACGCGGTGAACCGCTGCAACAGGTGCAGTTCGCGCTTGGCAGTCGCGGCGCGATCGGCGTGAATGTTGAGCACGCCCCGCGTCAGCTCGTCGGTCACCCGATCCAGAGCCACCTGCACCGATGAATCGGTGACCGACGTCAGATTCGGGTGCGTGCGGTTGAGGATCAACCCGGCCAGCGGCATCGACTCCTCCGACAACCGGTCCACGAAGAACGCGGCCTCGCGCAGGGCGTCGGCCTCGGCGGCGGCGACCACCACGAACCGGGTGCCGGGCCGCTTGAGCAGCTCATAGGTCTGCAGCGCCCGCTCCTGGAAACCGCCGAACATCGAATCGAGCGACTGTACGAACATCGCGACGTCGCGCAGCATCTCACCGCCGATAATCGTCGAGATGCCGCGCATCGCCATGCTCATCGCGCCCGTCACCATGCGGCCCACTCCGCGGCCACCGCCGACCAGCACCTTCATCAGGCGCCCCGACAGGAACGACCCCAGGCGTTTCGGTGCGTCTAGAAAATCGAGCGCATTCCGGGACGGGGGTGTGTCCACGACGATCAGATCCCAGCGATTCTCCGCGAGCAGCTTGCCCAGCTTCTCCATCGCCATGTACTCCTGCGTCCCCGAGAACGACGACGCCACCGTCTGATAGAAGGAATTCTCCAGAATCGCGGCGGCCCGATCGGGTGCCGAATGCTCGATCACCATGTCGTCGAACGTGCGGCGCATGTCGAGCATCATCGCGTCCAGCGAACCCGCACAGTCCAGATCCACCGGCTGCGGATCGTTGGTGAGCGCCGTGACCCCGAGCGACTGCGCGAGTCTGCGCGCCGGATCGATCGTGAGCACCGCGACCCGTCGACCCTGCTCGGCGGCATACACCGCCATCGCCGCGGCCGTCGTCGTCTTGCCGACACCACCGGCGCCACAGCAGAGGACCACCCGTGTATCCGGATCCTTGAGGATCGACGCCATCTTCAGATCGACAGCCATCTAAGCACCAGCCTTCCGCAGCACAGCCGCCAACTCATACACCGCACCCAGATCGATCCCGTCGCCGATCTCCGGAAGATCGAGCACCGGCAGGTCGACGTTGTCGAGCTGGCCCCGGGCGATCTGCTGCGCCTGATGCCGGCGCGCGTAATCGATGGTCTCCGTCAGGAGCCCCGCCACATCAGCATCCGACGCGTGGAACCCGGCCTCGGCCAGATGCTCCTTGATCCGGCCGGCGTCGATGCGGCCGTCGGCGATGTCATCGATCTCGGCCTCCGGAAGCAGCGGCGTGCGTACCCGGTTGACCAGCACGGTTCCGATCGTCAGGTCTTTGCCGTGCAACTCGTCGATCGCCTCGATCGTCTCCTGGACCGGCATCGCCTCCAGCAGCGACACCAGATGCACGACAGTCTGCTCCGAATGCAGGAGCCTTACCACGCCCTCGCTCTGATTGCGGATCGGCCCCGACTTGGCCAAGTCGGCCATCGCCTTGGTCACATCCAGGAAGCTGCCGATCCGGCCGGTGGGCGGTGAATCGACCACCACGGCGTCGTACACGTGTCTGCCCTGCGTGTCGACGGCGATGATGCGTTCCTTGATCTTGCCTGTGATGATCACATCACGCAGGCCGGGAGCCACCGTCGTTACGAAGTCGATGGCACCGATCCGCTTGATCGCCCGGCCCGCGAAACCCAGGTTGTAGAACATGTCCAGGTATTCCAGGAGCGCGTGCTCGATGTCGATGGCCAGCGCCGACACCTGCCCGCCGCCCTCGGCGGTGGCGATACGGGTGTCCGTCGGCGGTAGCGGCGGAATGTCGAAGAGCTGCGCGATGCCCTGGCGGCCCTCGACCTCCACCAGCAAGACCTTCTTGCCGTCGGCGGCGAGTGCCAGCGCCAGCGCGGCGGCGACCGTCGTCTTACCGGTTCCGCCCTTACCGGACACGAAATGAAGCCGTGCGCGCTCGGCTTTGGCGGGCCAGACGTCGGTCGGTGATGACGCGTCGGGCGTTAGGGGTACCTCATTGACCACACCGAACACCTTAATGGGAAGACCCCTCCGGTTAGGGTAGGTCCATGAGTGAACTCACTGTGTGGGAGTACGTGACCGTGCCGCTGCTGACCCACGCCACCAAGCAGATCCTCGATCAGTGGGGTGCCGACGGCTGGGAACTGGTCAGCGTGCTGCCCGGCCCGACCGGCGAACAGCACGTCGCCTACCTCAAGCGCCCGAAGAGCTGACCGCCTGTGAGCTGGACGCAGCGACTGGCCGAACTTGGCATCACACTGCCGCCCGTCGCCAAACCTGTCGCCGCCTACGTGCCCGCCGTCCGGACCGGGAGCCTCGTCTACACGTCGGGACAACTGCCGATCGTCGACGGCGCGCTGCCCGTCACCGGCAAGGTCGGTGAAACCGCCGAAGGGGTGGTCAGCCCGGACCAGGCGTACGCGGGCGCCCGACAGTGCGCGCTCAACGCGCTGGCCGCCGTCGACGCCCTCGTCGGCCTCGATGCGATCGTCCGGGTCGTCAAGGTGGTCGGTTTCGTGGCCTCAGCCCCCGGATTCACCGGGCAGCCGAAGGTCATCAACGGAGCATCGGAAGTGCTCGGTGAAATCTTCGGCGATGCCGGTGTGCACGCCCGATCGGCCGTCGGTGTCGCCGAACTGCCGCTGGGCGCGCCCGTCGAGGTGGAGCTGATCGTCGAGGTCGGCTGAACTTCCTGTCCTAAACCCCACCGCTCAGCCGAGGCATCACAATTATTGCGATGCCGAGGCTGAGCGGTGGGGTTTAGGACAACAGGAGGGTGAGCATGGGTCAATTCTCGGGGAAGACCGCGGTGGTGACGGGTGCCGCATCGGGAATCGGCTTGGCTGTGTCCCGCAAGCTGATCGACGCCGGCGCCAACGTGCTGGGCATCGATATCTCCGCCGACAACCTGACGAAAACCGCTGCGGAACTGGGGGATCGGTTCAAACCGGCGACGGTCGACGTGCGCGACGGTGCTCAGATCGAGGCGGCGGTCGCCGGCGCGGTCACGCGATTCGGCTCGCTGAACTACGGATTCAACGTTGCCGGCACCACCATGGTCGGTGCGATCGTCGACATCTCCGAACAGGACTGGTCGTTCACGCTCGACGTCGTACTCAAGGGAACGTTCCTGACGACCAAGCACATTGCGCGGCAGCTGATCGCCGGTGGCAACGGCGGTGCGATCGTCAACGTCTCCTCCCTCAACGCGCACGTGCCGATGGACCTCGGCAGCGGCTACACCACCGCCAAGGCTGCGGTCGAGATGTTCAGCAAGAACTCCGCACTCGAGCTGGCCAAGCACGGAATCCGCGTCAACGCAGTGCTTCCCGGGCTCATCGACACACCGTTGACAGCCCCGATCCTCGGTATCGAACCCGTCCGGCAGGACTTTCTCGACCGCATCCCCGCCGGCCGGCCCGGAACAGCCGACGAGGTCGCCGACGTCTGCCTGTTCCTCGCGAGCGACGCGGCGTCGTACGTGAACGGGACCAGCCTCGTGGTCGACGGTGGTTGGGAGATCACCAACTATCCCTCGCTCAGCAAGCATTTCGGCGCGATGTGAGCGATCGGAGACGGACCCGGCTAGCGGGTGGCCGGCTTGAAGTTCTCGCGATAGGTATTGGGAGACAGCGACATTCGGCTCCGGGATTGGGCGCGTAGCGCGGTGGGATGGTGGGTGCGATGTCGCTGACTCCGGTGCATCTGGCGCACGGCGGCGCGAGCCTGAACATCATCGGCGTGCCCGACGACGCGCGGCTGGGTGCGCAGGGCCTGGCCGACTCGTCGATGGGGCTGGCCGCTGCCGGTGCGGGAGCGCTCGCCGGCGTGGTGGTAGGCGTGTCCGGGTACGGCGTGCTGATGGTCGTCGTCGGGGCCGGGGTATTGACGACCGCCGGCTATCTGCTGCTGGACCGGACGGGGAGACGGGCGGTCACGGCGTAGTGTTTGCGGACATGACCGAAGACGCTCTCGTCCACCCCGCGTACGGCGTGCTGCGGCCGGTGACACCGTTCGCGTCGGTACTGCTGTGCCACAACCCGGGGATGATGGAACTCGACGGCACCAACACCTATGTGCTGCGCGCACCCGGACACCCCGAATGCGTGATCGTCGACCCGGGGCCGCCCGGGCACGGCAAGCACGTCAAACGGATCGCGCGGCAGCCCGGTATCGTGCTGACGCTGATCACGCACCGGCACTTCGATCACGTCGGTGCGATCCCGAAGCTGTACAAGCGCACCAAAGTGCCCACCCGGGCCAGGCTCGACGAACACTGCCGCGACGCGCCGCCGCTACGGGACCGGGAGGTCATCGAGGCGGCCGGGCTCAAGATCACCGTGCTGTTCACGCCGGGCCACTCCGGCGACTCGGTGAGCTTCCTCGTCGAACACGGCGACGACAGGGCGATGCTCACCGGAGACACCATCCTCGGCAGCGGTACCACCGTCCTAGACCCCAGCGACGGTGGTCTGCGTGACTATTTGAACTCACTCAACCGGCTCATCGTCGAAGGGGAGCAGTGTCATCTGCTGCCCGCGCACGGGCCCGACCATCCGGCGCTCATCCCCGTCGCGCGGTACTACAAGGCTCATCGGGAGGAGCGGATCGACCAGATCGTCGCCGCGCTCGATGCGATGGGGAAGTCGCCGCGCAAGGCGAAGCCGATGAAGGTGGTCAAGCGCGTGTACGCGGACGTCGACAAGAAGCTGTGGCCGGCGGCGAAGATGTCGGTCAAGGCGCAGCTGGAGTACCTGCGGGAGGAGTGAGGATGCCCGCCACCGTGAGGTGACGGGCATCATCGCGTGACGCCGGGAGTCAGCGGGCGCGGCGGGCCAGGCGCTCGGAATCGGCGATCAGTACGCTCTTGCCTTCCAGTCGCAGCCAGCCGCGCTGGGCGAAGTCGGCCAGGGCCTTGTTGACGGTTTCGCGGGAGGCGCCGACCAGCTGGGCGATCTCCTCCTGCGTGAGGTCGTGTGTGACGCGTAGCGCGCCCGCCTCCTGGGTGCCGAACCGCTGTGCGAGCTGCAGGAGTTGCTTGGCGACGCGACCGGGGACGTCGGTGAAGATGAGGTCGGCCAGATTGTTGTTGGTGCGGCGCAGACGTCGGGCCAGCACGCGCAGCAGCTGCTCGGCGATCTCCGGACGATCCTGGATCCACTTGCGCAGGGCGTCGCGGTCCATCGACACCGCGCGCACCTCGGTGACGGTCGTCGCCGACGACGTACGCGGGCCCGGGTCGAAGATCGACAGCTCACCGAACATGTCCGACGGACCCATGATGGTCAGCAGGTTCTCTCGACCATCGGCCGAACGGCGGCCGACCTTGACCTTCCCCGAGAGGATGATGTAGAGGCGGTCACCCGGCTCACCCTCGTGGAAGATCACATGTCCACGCGGAAAATCGACCGGTTGAAGCTCTTTGGTGAGCGCTGCGACGGCGGAGGGCTCGACCCCCTGAAATATGCCCGCCCGCGCCAGTACTTCCTCCACTAGGAACCTTTCTCGTTCGATCACCCAACTCAGGGTGACAGGCTACTCCGGCCCCAAGCATAAGTGTTGAATGGGTCACTTGTGCGTCAATGTGGTGTTCGGGTCTCGATCGCCGGTGTTGGGCAATAGCCGTAACAACGTGGGGCAACAATTCGGCCCACCCCGATCGTGATCGGAGTGGGCCGGAAATCAGGAAAATCAGCTGGCTCGGAAAGCCCGAGTGATGGTCAGGTCGGTTTCGCTTGATTCGGTCAGGTGATCGTCACGCCCGGCGCGGCGGTCGCGGAGTTCATCGAGTGCGGCCGGGAAGCCGGCTTTTGCGAGATTGTTGACGTCCTCCTCGTCGGCATCCGCCAGGAATTCATCGACGTGCGCCGGAGACACCGACAGTTTGTCGAGGCGGCACTGCACCCTGTCCATCGCTACGGCGAACAGCATGAGTACGGCGGGGACGAGCAACGCGGCGAGCCCTTGCATACGGACAGTAAACACAATCGTCCCCACGAGGGCGAAACCCAGAGCCGTGCTGTCACCGACTTGTTATCAACCGACCGGACGACATGCGGTGACCCAGCACGCACCGACCTCGAAGTATGGTGCGCGCCATTATTGTGCAGGTCGCAGGCGGCGCCGACGGTGAAAGGCGCCACGGTACTCGGTGACGGCAAGCCGGCACGGGACACTAGTCTGAACACGGTGAGCCCTCGAACGACGACACCGGTGCGGTCGGCGGCCCGCCGCCGCGACGAGACTCGGCTGGGTCTGGTGCGTCGTGCGCGGCGGATGAACCGCACGTTGCAGATCGCGTTCCCCCACGTCTACTGCGAGCTCGACTTCACCACCCCGCTCGAACTGTCGGTGGCCACCATTCTGTCGGCGCAATGCACCGACGTGCGCGTCAACCAGGTCACGCCTGCACTGTTCGCCGCCTATCCCGACGCCCGCGCCTACGCAGAGGCCGACCGTACCGAACTCGAGGAGATGATCCGGTCCACCGGCTTCTACCGGAACAAGGCCAACTCGATCATCGGCCTCGGTCAGGCGCTCGTCGGCCGGTTCGGCGGCGAGGTGCCCGACAACCTCGCCGATCTGGTTACCTTGCCCGGGTTCGGCCGCAAGACCGCCAACGTCGTCCTCGGCAACGCCTTCGGCGTCCCCGGCATCACCGTCGACACCCATTTCGGACGGCTAGTGCGGCGCTGGCAGTGGACAGCGGAGACCGACCCAGTCAAGGTCGAACGGGTCGTCGGCGAGCTCATCGAACGCAAGGAATGGACCGACCTGTCCCATCGGGTGATCTTCCACGGCCGGCGCGTCTGTCACGCCCGCAAACCCGCGTGTGGGGTGTGCATTCTGGCCAAGGACTGCCCGTCGTACGGCGAAGGGCCCGTCGACAAACTCGCGGCCGCCGCGCTGGTGAAGGGGCCCGAAACCCCGCACCTGCTCGCGCTGGCCGGGATCGGTGACGCGGTTACCGAACCATGACAGAAGACTCAGGCACTCCGTCACCCGCCGCGCCGTCGCACGTCCCACCCGCCGCGCCGTCGCACGTCCCAC